>JANORI010000698.1:0-2170 GCA_031415235.1 Acidobacteriota bacterium
CCGCAATCTCGATCTGCCGACGCTCATCAGCCCGGTGCAGTCGCCCCCGGTCACCAAGGTGGGCGTGCTCGATCTCGAGTCGTTCTATCCGGCCAACGATCGGTTCGGACTGGCGCTGCGGCTCAACAACGTCTTGGCCGCACCAGGATTCGCGACGTGGCTCGAAGGCGAACCGCTCGACGTGGGCCGGATGCTGTATGGTCCGACCGGCAAGCCGCGCATCGCGATCGTCTCAATTGCGCACCTCGGCGACGCCGAGCGCATGTTCTTCGTGGCGCTGCTCCTCGAGCAGGTTCTGACCTGGGTGCGCGGGCAGCGCGGTACCACGTCGCTGCGCGCGGTGTTGTACATGGACGAACTCTTTGGCTTCCTGCCGCCGACCGCCAATCCCCCGAGCAAGGTGCCGCTGCTCACGTTGCTGAAGCAGGCGCGCGCCTTTGGCCTCGGCTGCGTGCTCTCGACGCAGAACCCCGTGGATCTCGACTACAAAGCCCTCGGCAACGCCGGCACGTGGTTCCTCGGCCGTCTGCAGACCGAACGCGACAAGGCGCGGGTACTCGACGGCCTCGAAGGCGTCGCCTCGGGTTCGGGTCGGGGGTTCGACCGCCAGAGCCTCGACGTGCTGCTCTCGGGGCTCGACAAGCGGGTGTTCCTGCTGCACAACGTGCACGAGTCGGCGCCCGTCCTGCTGCAGACACGGTGGTCGATGTCCTATCTGCGCGGGCCGATGGGACGCGACGAGATTCGCGCGCTGATGGCCCCCCAGAAGGGCGCGGCGGCGATCGCCACACCCACAGCGCCGGCGCCTGTGGTCGCCATCCCATCGGCGCAGCCCGCGCAGATTGCAGCGGCTGGTCCGGCGACGCCATCCACGTCCGCGTCGCGACCGATCGTGCCGCCCGACGTGCCGCAGTACTTCGCGCCCGGCACCGGCGACTCGTGGGTGCCGATGCTCGTGGGCGCGGCCCGCGTGTCGTATGCCGACGCCAAGCTCGGGCTCGACGAGACGAGCGACATCGTCGTCTGGACGCCGCTCACCGAGGGGCCGGTCGCGGCCGACTGGGAGCACGCCGAGCCTGCGTCATTCAGCGTGGACGCCCTGCTGCGCGCGCCCGCGTCCGGCGGCGCCTTCGCCGCGTTGCCGCCAGCGGCGGCCAAGCCCAAGAGCTACGCCACATGGACCAGAGAGTTCACGTCGTGGGCCGGGCGGTCCCAGAGCGTGGAGCTACTGCGGTCGCCGAGCACCGGCGTCGTGTCCCGTCCCGGCGAGCGTGACGGCGACTTCCAGGCCCGGGTGACGCATGCCCGTCGGGAAGCACGCGACGAGGCCGTCACGGCACTGCGCGACAAGTACGCACCCAAGCTTGCCGCACTCGACGAGAAGGTTCGCAGGGCGGGCGCCACCGTGCAAAAGGAAGAACAGCAGGCGTCGGAGCAGAAGCTCTCGACGGCCATGTCGGTTGGCGCGACGGTGCTCGGGGCGATCTTCGGCCGCAAGGCGGCCAGTGTCGCCACGCTCGGCCGCGCGACCACGGCCGCCCGCGGCGTCGGTCGCATCGGCCGCGAAGCCCAGGACGTCGCGCGCGCCAAGGCCAACGAGGATGCGCTGGCCTCGCAGCGTCAGGAACTGGCCGACAGGCTCGACGCCGAACTGCAAGCCGTGCAGCAGACGTGGAACGACGCCGCCGAGACGTGCGTCCGAGCGGTGGTGAAGCCCAAGCGCGGCGGGGTGCAGGTGCAGCTGGTGGCACTCGTGTGGCGTCCCGAGTAGTGGGAGTGAAGGCACCCTCGTAGTACACTCTCGGTCCACGTGCCGGCGTGGCGGAACTGGCAGACGCGCGGGACTCAAAATCCCGTGTCCTTTACGGGGCGTGTGGGTTCGATTCCCTCCGCCGGCACCACTCCTCGATTACCACGGGAACGCGCGCCGTCGCGCACCCGTTGGGGCTACGCGCCGCTGAACGCCGCGCGCCGCGCGTAGTGCAGCGCACCATCGTCGAGCCCCGTCGCCACCACATGCAGGTAGTGCCGCGACACCGCCACCAGCGGACGGGTGGCACTGCCGGCCAGCGGCGATTCCTCCCCACTCCAGGTCGCGCCCGCGTCGGTCGACACACGCAGCACCGTCTCGACCCGCCCGTTCCGCGGCGTCTGCCATGCCGCGACCAGT
>JANORI010000699.1:0-1635 GCA_031415235.1 Acidobacteriota bacterium
GGTGGATGATCCCCTGCTCGTGCGCGGCTTCCAGCGCCTCGGCGATCTGCTTCGCGATCGGCAGCGCGTCGTCGAGCGGAAGCGCGCCGCGCGCGAGGCGCTGCGAAAGATCCTCGCCCTCGACGAGTTCCATGACGAGGGCGTACATCCCCGAGGACTTCTCGAACCCGTAGATCGCGGCGATGTGTGGATGATTGAGCGACGCCAGCGTCTTGGCTTCCCGCTCGAACCGCGCCAGCCGCTCGGGATCGGACGCGAACGCGTCCGGCAGGATCTTGATGGCCACCTGGCGGCCAAGCGTCGTGTCGGTGGCGCGCCACACCTGCCCCATGCCGCCTTCGCCGAGCGGCGCGGTGATCTGGTAGACGCCAAGTCGTGTGCCAGGAGTGAGCGCCACGCTTCTTCTTCGCCTCGGGGTTCCAATTCTGGATGAGCGTGATCGGCGCGGCGGCGCTGGCGAGTTCGGTGTTGATCAGAAATCGTCCATCTGGCGCCACGTCGTACTCTCGAAACCCCTGAGGCGACACGCCGCCGCCGTAGATGTTGGTCGGAAAGAGCACGACGGGCGTGCCCGGAACGACGGCGCCCCCGGCAACGGCAATCGGTGAGGCCATCATCGCGCCTGCCGGGTCGAGGTAATACAGCTCCTTGCCGTCGGGCCGCCAGGCCGCGTAGGCACCACCCGCGGTGGACACCTGCCATTGGCCGCCCGCCGCCGTCGCTTCACCTGGCGACACAAAGGGCCGCACGTAGATCTCTTCTCGTCCCGACTCGTCCGACTGGTACGCCACCCACCGGCCGTCCGGCGAGAAGGTGCCCCATCGCTCGGAGAACGGCGTTTTCAGGAACACCGACGGCGTGGGTTCGCCGACCATCGGCACGACCCAGAGGTCGTACGCCGTCTGCGGGTCGGTGCTTTGATACAGGAGGAAGCGACCGTCCGGCGACCAACTGGTCGGGGTCTTGAACTGATCCGAGGCGACGACCAGCTCTTCCACGCCCGCGCCGTTTGCAGGCTTCTGAAACAGGTCGGAGATCGCCGCCCGACGCGAGTGGAACACGATCCGCGTGCCGTCGGGCGACCACAGGGGATGTCGTTGGCTGGCCGGGTCGAATGTGAACCGGCTCATGCGATCGGCGTCCAGCAGCCAGATGTCGTCATTGCCCTGCACCGTGCGATACAAGGCCACCCGGCGGCCGTCGGGGGACACGCGAACACTGTTGAACGTGGCGTCCGGATTGCCAACCCTGCCTCGCGCCGTGCCCGATCGGTCGAACCACACCAGGTGCCGTTGGCTGGCCGCACCCGTGCGATACGACACCAGCCCCGTGACCGCCACGGAAACAGCAGTGACCCCGTCGGCCACCGTCACCGGCTCGCCCGTGAGCTTGGCCGTCGCGAGATCGAGCCGCTGCGCCACGAGGGTGCCTTCCCGCGTCCACAGCAGCCAGCCGCCGTCGCGGGACGCTTCGGCGCCGTCCGGCCCCGAAGACAGGTACGCCGCGCGGTTGCCAGGCGTCAGCCGAATGGTGGCGCTGCCGTCAAGCGCACCCAGATAGATCCCGGTCGTGTCTGGCGTACCGCCCTGGTAGAACAGGAACCGGCGACCATCGGGCAAGAATGACGGCGCGACG
>JANORI010000700.1:0-8618 GCA_031415235.1 Acidobacteriota bacterium
AATTGGCGGGGAGGGGTTCGACTTCGGCTACGGCGACCTCAACGCGCTCGTGCCGCTTGTGGCCAGGGGCCAGTCGGATGCGCCAATTGCCGTCTACGTGACGTTCAACACGACGCCGCTCACGATCGCGGTGGACGCCGCTGGGCCCGTGAAGACACCGAAGAGTCTGGAAGGCCGCATCGTCGCCGGCCATCCCATCGACGCCGCGCTCGAAGTGTTCCCCGAATTTGCGGCGGCCACCGGCATCGACGCGAGCGCGGTCACCATCCAGCGCTCGTCCGCCAGCATGCGTGCGCTCGTCGAAGACATGCTCGCGGGCAAGAGCGCGGGCGTCTTCGGCTTCGTCAACACGATCGTCGCAACGGTGGCACCGGCCGGCATCGACGGCCGCACGCGGCTCCGCTTCCTCGAGTACCGGCACCACACGCCCGACCTGTATGGCAACGCGCTCATGGCCTCGCGGAAGCTCCTGGCCGAGCGGCCCGACGACGTGAAGGCATTCGTGCGCGCAGTCAATCACGGACTGGCCGACACCGTGGCCGACCTCGACGCGGCCATCGAGAGCGTGGCGACGCGCGACCCGGGTGTGCGCAAGGACGTGGACCGGCCGCGTCTGGCCGGCACGCTAGCCGTGGAGATGGCGCATCCCGAAGGCAGGCGCCTCGGCATAGGCGACGTCGTCGACGCTAGACTCGCCCGCGGCATCGCGCTCATCGCGAAGAGCCGCGGCCTGGCGCGCGTGCCCAGGGCCGACGAGATCTTCACGCGCGCGTGTCTGCCGCCGAAGGCCGAGCGCATCACCACGCTGGCCCGTTGATCGCTACCGGGAGCCCAGAGCCATGTCAATCCTGACCAGACGACACTTCCTCCGCACCGTGGCAGCCGCGCCGTCGCTCTCGCTCGTGACTACGCGGCGCGCCGGCGCGCAGACGCCGCTCCGCATGCTGCTCAACTCGGGCTATTCCAGCGTGAACGCCTGGTTCTGCCTGGCCGAAGACCGCGGCTACCTGCGCGAGGCCGGCCTGCAGCTCACGTTCACCGACGGCCGCGGCGCCTACACGGCGGCCGCACGCACGGCCGAGGAAGGCTTCGACATCGGCTACGGCGACGTGAACGCGCTCGTGGAGCAGGCGGCGGCGTCCAACCCGCGGGCACCCATCGCGGTCTACATGATGTTCAACCGCTCGCCGTCGGTCGTGGCGGTGCCCGCCGGGTCGGCGATTCGCACGCCCGCCGACTTTGCCGGCAGGCACTTCCGCGGGCACGCCACCGACGTGGCGCTGCAGACCTTCCCCGCGTTGGCCGCCAAGACCGGCATCGACGCCACGCGCGTGCGCATCAGCAGCAACGAAGACGGCATGGGCGCGGTCGTGGACAGCATGCTGCGCGGCGAGACCGACGGCACCTTCGGCTACGAGTCCACGATCACGGCGGCGCTCATCACCGGGAAGGTCCCGACCGACCGCGTGCGGTTCTTCTTCTACCGCGACCTGGTGCCCGAACTGTACGGCAGCGCGCTGATGGTGTCGAAGCGCATGCTGGCCGAACAGCCCGCGCTCGTCGAGAGCCTGGTACACGCCGTCAACCGGGGCGTGCGTGACACGATTGCCGATCCGGCGGCCGCCCTGGCCGCACTGAAGAAGCGTGTTCCCTCTGCGGTCGAGCCGGCCGAGCGCGCGCGGCTCGAGCTGACGCTCAAGGGCGAGATGGCGCATCCTGAAGGCGCCACGCGCGGCATCGGCGCCATCAACCCGCAGCGGTTCGCGGCAGGCATGCACCTGCTGTGCGAGACGAAGCGACTCGCGCGGGTACCGGCCGTGAAGGACGTGTTCAGCGACGCGTTCCCGGTGCCGCCGGCCGAGCGCATCACCCGGCTCGGAGCGGCGCCCAAATAAGATTGCGCCATGCGTCAGACGCGCGTCGCGGCCGCTCTCGTCCTGCTCTCCCTGCTCCTCTCGTCCGAGGCGGCGGCGCAGCGTCCACTGCCGCAGGCCGACCCACAGGTCACCAGAGCGCTCGCCGCCGTCGATGCCCACCGCGATGACACGGCGCGCTGGCTCGCCACGATCGGCGGCCGTGGAGGACGTGCAGGCCGCGGTGAAGAAGATCCTGACGGGCGTCACCGCCGAGACCACGATCCGGTTCGACATGCAGCCGTTCCAGATCACGCCGGGCGGGCAGATTCCCGGCCTGCGCGACTCAGCCCTCGTCACCACGGCGGAAGCCATTTCGAGGCCCTCGACTACGCCGCCTTGCTCGGCAACGCCGGATCGGCGAACCTCAACGTGCCGCTCGGCCGCGGGTCGGTGGCCATCGGCATCGGCGGCGGGCGACGCGGTTTCCTGATCTCTGGTGAGGTCGCCCATGTCCACAGCTCGCACTCGGACCCTCGTCCTGGCAACCCTGGTGGTCGCCCTCACCACGTCGCCCGCGCTCAGGAACAAGCACCGACCTGGCCGCGGGAACCCGAAGCGCCATCCGCACCAAAGCCGTCTGCGCCGCCCGCCGACGTGCTCGGGCTCGTCGGCGAGTACGAGTCTGCCGCTGCGGGCGGAGCGGAGCCCGTGCACCTCTACGCGATCAAGCGGGACGGCAGGCTGATGACCATGGCCGATCGCGGCACCGCCGTGGCCGTAGACACGGCCGTGCCAAGGCCGGTGTTCACGCGTGGTCCGGGCGGCCGCGCGACGAAGGTCGCGATCGGACGCGTCGTCTACACGCGGCTGCAGGTGGGACCCGAAGCTGGCGGACAGCTCAGGGTCACGCCGGTGCGGTCCGTGCCCGAGGTGTTGAAGGAATCACAGACCCTGGCACCGCCCGCAGAGACCGGTGACTTCCGGCCCGCCGATCTCGTAGAGCTCACGAGGCTCGAGCCCTCGATCAGGCTCGACGTGCCCTACGCCACGACCAACAACTTCCTCGGCTCGGTGTTCTATGCGGCACGTGCTAACATGGTCATGGCACCATGGTCACGAAGCATCACACCACCAGGCGTCGGCCGTTGACGGCACGCGAATCGCCCCTCGCGTACGGAGAGGCGCCTGAGTCGCAAGGCCTCACCCGCGAGATTCCGGCGGGAGAGTTCAAGGCTCGGTGCCTGGCCCTGATGGACGAGGTGTGCCAGTCAGGCGGCGAGTACGTGATTACCAAGCGGGGTGTGCCGGTGGCTCGGCTGCTGCCGGCCCGAGACGACCGGCGTCCGCTGCTCGGCAGTCTGAAGGGCACGGTTACGACCCACGGCGACATCGTCACCCCCATCGAGGCGCCGTGGAGTGCCCTCGCCGGATGGCATGGCGAAGACTGAGGCGGGCCGGGCGCTGCTGCTCGATACGCACGTCTGGGTCTGGTACGTCGAGGGCGAACGCTCACGGTTCGCGCGCCGGATCGAGCCGCTCGTCGAAGCCGCGGTCACGCGTGGACACCTGCTGGTGTCGGCGATCTCGGTCTGGGAGATTGCCCAGCTCGACGCCCTTCGCCGCCTGGAGCTGACCGAAGACGTGCGCACCTGGGTGGCACGCGCCCTCGCGTTCCCTGGCGTGCAGTTGAAGGGTCTTTCGCCTTCGATTGCGATCGAGAGCACCCGACTGCCAGGCGAGCCGTATCGCGACCCGGCGGATCGCATCCTGATTGCCACCGCCAGGCTGACCGGCGCCGCACTGGTCACGTGCGACGCGCGGGTGCTGGCATATGCGAAGCAGGGGCACCTCAGGGTCGTCGACGCGAGGCGCTGACCGTGCCGGCGAGCAGAAGCGCCACGCCGCACCAGACCCGCCATGGCCGAAGTCTACATGGTGCCGGAGGTCAGCTTGAGATCGATGGTGGCCACTGTCTTGTCCCACCGGACCTCGAGCGTGGCACTCGACTCACTGACGTTCACGAAGCCAATCGTCAACTGCTCGACCGAGACGTCGCCGGTGCGCACCGTCATCGGCGCGCGCAACACGTCGAACTTCGCGTCGTAGTTGTAGGCGCCGTAGAGCAGCACCTTCTCGTTCGGGTCGTACTTCGGCGGTCTTCTCCCAGCGGCCGCCGAGTTGCATCGACGCCTGCCCCTGCGGCGACGGCGGCAGCTTCACCTCCGGCACGGCCTGCGCAAACGCCGCCGCGCCCATGGCGGTACAGAGCGCGGTGATCGACAGCAAGTGCTTCAGACGCATGGAGGTTCTCCTGGAAAGGCGGGCACGTCAGCCGCCCACCATTATTGTCCGTCTCGTCTGCGATCGCGCACGTGATGCCACAGATCGCGGAGGCAATCGAGGCCGCGCACGAGCAGGGGATCATTGATCGCGATCTGAAGCCCGCCAACATCAAGGTGCGAAGTGACGGCACGGCCAGGCGGCGCAGATGTGCCGCAGACTGGATGAGATGCCACACGACTCGTTGCCAAGCAGCAACAGGATCGGCACGGTGAGCCCGATGCAAATGCCCGCCACGTCTTAGGGCCAGGGGCGAGAGATGAGTTCGATCACATGCATGAGGCCCGTGCAACAAGTCAGGGCACGGCTGGAGCTACACGCGCGAGTAGGTTGTGCCCCGCGCCGGAGTCGAGCCGCAGCCGTACGACCTTGCCGTCCTGCTTCTCGAAGATGACGAGGGTGTCCTTGTACCCGAACGTGTCCCCGCCCCGGTAGGTCAGCGCTTCAGGAGCATTTCCAGCGGCCGCGGCGTTCGTGAGGGTCAACGCGCGTCCACGTGCCGCAATCGTGACGGTGGCTGCGCGGCCTCGGCCGCGTCCCGTAAACGTGCCCGCATAAGCCGACGCGTCGCCGGTGAACGGACGGCTGCGATCGGGTGGTGGCCCCAGCACCGCGTCCGCAATCTGCCGGGCCAGCTCGCGCGGGTTCACCGGCCCAGCGGTGTTCTGCAGCACCACGATGACGAGATCGTCGTCCGGGTAGTACTGGGATTCCGACAGAAAGCCGTTGATGCCGCCGCCGTGGGCGATGGCGCGGCGCCCGCCGATGTCTGCGAGCCCGATGCCCATGCCGTAGCGCACCTGCGTGCCGTCATTGAGCACGCCAGGCGAGGTCATCTCCTTGTACGACGCGGGCGTGAGCACCTTGCCCCCGTGCAAAGCCCGGTTCCACGCCACCAGGTCCGCCGTGTTCGAGCACAGCGACCCGGCCGAGTAGGGCCAGAGGTGATCGAGATATCCCTTGAGGACGAGCGCGCCGGCCTCGGTGTCGTAGCCGTGGGCGTGGTTCTTCCGCACCTTGCTCTCGCTGCAGTAGTAGGAGCTCGTCATGCCGACGGGATCGAAGAGACGCTGCTGCACGAAGCTCTCGTAGGACATCCCCGACGCCTTCTCGACGACCAGGCCGAGCAGGAAGAACGCGGAATTGTTGTAGATCTGCTCCTCGCCGGGTGCGAAGTCGAACGGCTGCGCGCCGAAGAGCGCCACCAGGGCCTCGCGCGGACGCTTCAGCTTCGAGAAGTCATCGAAGGCGTCCATCTCGGTGTAGCCCTTGATGCCGGACGTGTGGTTCAGCAGCCGGCGCAACGTGATGCGGTGGCCCTGCGTCGGGTAGTCGGGCAGGAACTTCGTGATCTCGTCGTCGAGCAACAGCGTGCCCTGCTCCTTCAAGAGCAGGATCGCGGCGGCGGTGAACTGCTTGGTCACCGAGCCGATCTCGTAGGTGGCGCCAGGCGGCGTCGGCACGTTGAGCTCGAGGTCCGCCAGCCCGTAGCCCTTCATGAGCAGGGTCGCGCCGCCCTTCACGACGGCGACCGACGCGCCCGCCACGGTGCCGGCCTTGATGGGCGCCTCGACGATGGCGTCGATGCGCGCGGCCAGGTCGGTCTGCCCGTAGACCGACACAGGGGCCAGCTGCACGAACACGATCGAACCGAGCAGGAGGTGTCGCATAGTCATCGTGTGGTTCTCTCCTCGTAGCGATACGGAGCGGAGGCTAGACGTCCTTGCGCGCAACGCGCCCGTTCACGCGAATCCACCGCACGCTGCCGCCCGCGTCACGGACGAACTCATGCGGCATGCCCGCATACGCGCCGTCGAGCGCGTACGCCACGTCGCGGCCGTGGAACACGAGGCTGGCCGCCGCCTGCTTCGGGTCGGTCGCGACCGTCAGACGCTCGCCGCGGCGCCGCACGTCCACGGAACCCAGGGGCGGCCGCCCGTAGCTGCCCAGGTACTCGTCGAGCGCTGGCTGCACGGCCAGTGGCTGCGCATGGAACGTGATGGCTTCGTTCACGCCACGATGACCGGTCGCCTGCCCGGGTGTGAGGGCCACTGCGGCGAAGCGCCGCAGGACCTCGTGTTCCACGTCCTGTACCAGACGCCAGCCGTCCTGGTGATTCGTCAGCACCGTAAACGCCAGATTGCGTGATGGCACGAGCTGCAGCAGCAGGCAGTGGCCGTTCAGCGTGCCGCCGTGCGCCACGGTGGCCACGCCGCCCACCGTGCGCAGGTGCCAGCCCACGCCCATCTCGTCGGTGGTGCCGTTCTTACGGACCTGCGCCGTCTGCATCACGTCGAGCCGCGCGCGCGACACGTACGGCGCGCCGTTTGGCGCTCGCCCATCGCCCAGGTGGAACCGCGCGTACCGCATCAGGTCGGACACGCTCGTGACCACGCCGCCGGCCGTGGTGCTCGACGTGGTTTGAAACGGGCGAATCACCTCGGCCCGGCCGTCGCGGTCGCGGTGTCCAAGTGACAGCGGATAGGTCATCGCCTCGGTGAGACGCGTGAAGGTGCGCGTGAGGCCGAGCGGCGCCAGCACCAGCTCGCGCAGGGCATCGTGAATCGACTTCCCGGTCACGACTTCGAGCAGCCGGCCGGTCAGCGCAAAGCCGGCGTTGTTGTAACTCCACACCTCGCCGGGCTTGGCGAGCTGCGGCAGTGTCGGCATGATCGTCGACGCAAAGTGCGCCAGCGCCTCGGCGCCGCGGTCCTCGGTGGTGAGCTGCCCTTCCCACCCAGGCGTGTGCGTGAGCAGATGCCGCAGCGACACCGTGCGGCTCGCCTCGTCGTCGAGCACCCGGAATCCCGGTAGAAAGGTGCGCACCGGCACGTCGAGTTCCAGGCGGCCGTCGTGCACGAGCTTGATCGCGGCCGTGGCGGTCATGGTCTTCGAGATGGACGCAATCGTGAAGAGCGTGTCCTCGGTGATCGACTGCGGATCGTCGAGACTGGTCACCCCGAAGCCGCGAAGGTGAACCTGCCCATCGGCTAAGATGCCAAGGCCCACGCCCGGCACCCGGTACTCCGCCATCTTCGCGGTGACCAGGGCGGCAATCTCGTCGAAGCGCAGGTCAGCGCGCGGAACAGGACGCGGCGTGGGCACTTGGCCAGACACCCGCGCCGAGCCCAGTGCGGCGGCCACCGTGGAGACCTGCAGGAAGTCGCGTCGTCGCATGCTGGACAGTCTACGATGTCCGCGAGCGCGATGAGGCGCCGGGGAGGCGTGGATGCGAACTGGACAGGTGTACTGGGTGGCGCTCGTGGGCGCGATGCTCGTGCCGATGATGGTGGCCATGGCCGCGGCCGCGCAGGGCCCGCCGCCCCCGCCAGACGACGCGGCCATTCGCGCCGCGCGAGAGCAGTCGAATCAGGCGATTGCCGCGCACGACGTTCCCGGCATCAAGCGCCATTGGCTGCCCGATGTGCACATCGTCACCTCCACGAGCGCCCAGGGCTCCGGCCGCGACGTGAACGGTCAGCGCATGGCCGACCAGTTCGCGCGCCGCCCCGATACGGTCTACGTGCGCACACCGTCCGCCGTGGACGTGTTCGCCGCGTGGGGCGTGGCGTCGGAACGCGGCGAGTGGACGGGCCGCTGGACCGAACCCGACGGCGTCGTGCAGGTGCGCGGCACCTACCTGGCACAGTGGCGCAAGGTGAGCGGCCCCTGGCTCATCCAGGCCGAGGTGTTCGTGCCCACCGCCTGCACCGGCTCGAAGTACTGCGCCGCTCATCCGTAGACGGACGGCACACGCAAGGGCCTACTGTCCGGGTTTCAGGCCGGGCCGCTCCACCAGCTCGATGCGCGCGCCGGCCGGACCCGCCACGTACGCGAAGTTGATCGACGGGCCGTTGGGCAGTGCCAGAAGCCGTGGCTCGCTCGTCTTCTGCACGCCCTTGGCGACGAGCTCGGTGATGGTGTCGGTGAGCGGTTTGGTGGACCGCCAGCCGATGTGGTCGATGGCGTGCCCGATGCTGGGCTCGGCCTCGCCCTTGGTAATCAGGATCCACATGTCGCTGAAGCCGGCGGCGCGGTACTTCACGGCGTCGATGCGGCCCTTGAGCTTCGTGCGCTCGCCGCCGAAGTTGGCCAGCAGCCACGCGAACCCCTGCTCGGGATCGGGAGTGCGCATATGGATGTGGTGCAGGCCGAGCAGCTCGGCATCTTGCACGATCTCGATGCGCGTGCCCCACGGGTCGTCCACGAACGCGAGCGTGAAGAGCCCTTCCACCTCGCGCATCGGCGTCGTGATCTTCACGCCAGCGGCCTCGAGCCTGGCCATGGTGGCGGCCAGGTCGGGCAAGCGGCGGCACGGATCCCGTCTGGGCGCGCGACGGACGAGAGTTGTATTTTGTAACCGGGCAGTCGCTGATGGCGGCCGAACTGGTCGAGCACGCCGACGTCCAGCCCCGTGTCAGA
>JANORI010000701.1:0-9281 GCA_031415235.1 Acidobacteriota bacterium
AATCTCGCCGCCCTCGACCACCCCGGTGCCAGGCGGCACGCTGAAGGCCGCGCCCAGGGCGATGACCGGGCCCTGACTGGCGACGTGCGCTTCGAGGTTCCAGTTGGCGGTGTTCATCGCCTGCCAGATGCCGCTGAGATCGGGCGTGCCGTCGGGTGTGCGCGGTGCGCGGTAGGTCTCGGGGGCGGGCGGAGCCGCGGGGGCGCCGCAGGCCGACGCGCCGAGCGCCAGCACGAGTGCCGTGGCGGCGAGGGCAACGCGAACGGACGGGGCGCGCACCGTCAGCGCCCCGGCTTCTTTGGTTGCGAGCGGTCGTTCGGGTCGCGGCCGTCTCTGGGGGCGCCGGTGCCCGACGACCCCATGAACAGCGTGCGCCCGTCGGGCAGCGTCATGTCGCGCCCGTTGGCGCGTAACCGGCCGTCTTTCGCCTTGAACCCCGCCACGACGATGACGGTGCCGATCTTGATCGAGTCGCGCGTGATGCCGCCGCGTTGCAGCGTGTTGGGCGTGCCGCCTTCCACCATCCAGGTCTGCGGCTTGCCGTCGGGCCCCTTCACCTCCATGTGTACCCACGCGTGCGGGTTGATCCACTCGATCTTGGTGACGGGCCCGCGCAACGTGACCGGCGCAGTCGCGTCGAACTCCGAGGAGAACGCGTGGTGGGCCAGCAGCGAGGCGCTGGTGGTGAACAACACGGCGGCAACCCCCGCAATCCAGGGCTTCAATGGCATCGTTTCGACCTCCGCGCCCCCCCGAAACAGAGCCGACCCCCGGCCGTGGCGCGGTCGGAGCATAACACCATCCCCCCTTTACCGGACTCCTGGCTTGAGCGACACTACGCCTCATGACACGCCAACACCTCGCGCTTGCCGCCGCCGTACTCGTCATCGGCTCCGTCGTGGTTGGATCGCTCGGGGCGCAATCCCCGGCGCCTGCGCCCGGCGCGGTCCCTGCGGCGTGGACCATGCCGCGCATGGCCGACGGCCATCCGGACCTGCGGGGTGTCTGGGGCAACAACAGCGTCACGCCCATGACCCGTCCGAAGCAGTGGAAGGACAAGACCACGCTCACCGACGCCGAGCTGGAGGAATTGAAGCGCATGGCCGCCGAGTACGTCGATCAGGGCGGCGACGCGATCTTCGGCAACTTCGTCCAGCAGATGCTCGACGCGAAGGACAAGGGCGCGTTCAGCCAGGTGTCGTACGACCCGACCACCGGCAACTACAACCAGTTCTGGATGGCCGACCGCGAGTGGGACAACCGCACGTCGCTCGTCACCGACCCGCCCGATGGCCAGTTCCCGCCGCTCACGCCCGAGGCGGCGGCCCGGCGCGAGGCCGCCCGCACGGCGCCGAAGACGCGCGGGCCCGCCGACGGTCCCGAAGACCGCCCCCTGTCGGAGCGCTGCGTCTCGTACGGCGCGCCGCGCACCGGCGCCAACTACAACAGCTACGTGCAGATCCTCCAGTCGCCGCAGACGACGGTGCTGCTGCAGGAGATGATTCACGACGCGCGCATCGTGCCCATGACGGGCGCCCCGCACCTACCGAAGCAGCTTCGGCAGTTGCACGGCGACCCGCGCGGCCGCTGGGAAGGCGACACGCTCGTCGTCGAGACCACCAACTACCTCAACGGCTTCCAGGGATCGACCAGTGACGTGACGCTGACCGAACGATACACGCGGGTCAGTGAGCAGTTCATCGACTGGCAGATCACCGTGAGCGACCAGTCAACCTGGACCAAGCCTTACACGTTCCTGGTTCGCCTGAAGAAGACCGGCGGGCTGGTCTATGAGTACGCGTGCCACGAAGGCAACTACGCGATGGAAGGCATCCTGGCCGGCGCGCGCCGCGAAGAGTCGCAAGCCAAGCGCATGCGGTGACGCTCGGCCGACGGACTCGGCAGCGGCCCAGCACGCATGCTGCCACACAAGGAGTGACCGAATGAGACTGCGAGAGACCGCCCTTGGCCTGCTGGCGTGCGCTGCGGCCGTGATCCCGGCCGCCGGACAGACGCCCGCGCCGACCTTCAGTAAGGACGTCGCCCCGATCTTCTATTCCCGCTGCGCCGAGTGCCATCGCCCGACGATGTTTGCGCCGATGTCGCTGCTGACCTACGACGAGGCACGCCCCTGGGCACGGTCCATCCGCCAGCGTGTCGCGGCACGTACGATGCCGCCGTGGAACGCCGACCCCAACCACGGCAAGTTCCGCAACGACCCGAGCCTCAGCGAGAAGGAGATCGCCACGATCACCGCGTGGGTCGACGCGGGTGCGCCCAAGGGCGACGACCAGGACCTGCCGGCGCGGCCCACCTTCGCGGATGGCTGGACCATCGGCACCCCCGACGTCGTGTTCGCGACGCCCGAGCCGTTCACGATCCCGGCGGCCGGTGAGATTCCGTACCAGTACGTCCGTATCCCCACGAACCTGACCGAAGAGAAGTGGATCCAGGCGCTCGAGATCCGGTCGAGTTCGCGGAGGCACGTGCACCACGTGATCGCGTACACGCAGCCCTCCGACGCCCCGCTGCAAACCAACGGTGCGCTCGGAGCCGGCAACATTGGGGGCACCACGCCCAATAAACCCGGCGTGCGGTATCCCGACGGCGTGGCCCGCCGTATTCGCGGCAACACCGACATCGTGCTGCAGATGCACTACACGACCAACGGCGAGCCGAGCGTGGACCGCACCGAAGTAGGCGTGATTTTCGCCAAGACGCCCCCGGCCAAGCAGACCGTCGGCGGCATGGCCATCAACACGCGGTTCCTGATTCCGGCCGGTGCGGGCAACCACGAGGTGCGCGCCACCCAGGTGCTCGAGACCGACACGCTCGTGACGTCGTTCACGCCGCACATGCACGTACGGGGCAAGGACATGACCTACATCGTGCACTTCGCCGACGGGAAGAGCGAGACCTTGCTGTCGGTGCCGGCCTACGACTTCAACTGGCAATTCACCTATCAACTCGCCGAGCCGCGCCTGCTGCCCGCGGGCACGTCGGTCGAGGTGATCGCGCACTTCGACAACTCGCCCGGCAACAAGTTCAACCCCGATCCCGCCGTGGACGTGCGCTGGGGCGACCAGACGTGGGAGGAAATGATGATCGGCTTCTTCGGCGCGGTGGCCGACCGGCCCACGTCGCGCGAGAAGTAAGCCGCTCTACCGCGCGCGCACGTAGACGAGCGCGGGGTCGTGGTCCGAGAGTCGCTCTGGCCTGGCCGGGTCCGACCGCCACACCTCGGGCGCGTCGGCGTTGCCGCGTACGTAGCCAAACGCCGTGACCGCCGGCACCAGCGCCGGCGAGGCGAGCATGTGGTCGAGCGTCTGCGCGACGCCGTCGAACACGTACGAGTAGCGCGCCGCGGCGGGCACGAGGTCGCCGAGATTCACCAGGTCGGGGTCGAGCAGGTCGCGTGTGGGCTGCAGGACCTGATCGCGTGGCGCCGGCACGCCGCGCATCGTGCCCACGACATCCACGTAGCCGTCGCTGAACTCGAACGCATTCAGGTCGCCCACTACGAGACGCGACTCCTGGGGATCCGCGCGCAGTCGCCGGTCTGCGAGCGCCGCCAGCGACTCGGCCTGCAGCGCCCGTTTGAACCGGACACGCGGGCCGGCGGTCGGGCTGTCGATGTCGATGAGCGACCGCATGTGCGCCACGACGACCGTGATCTCGCGCGCGGCGCCGTCGGCCGACCTGGCGCGGGCCCGCAGCACCACCGGCGGCCGGTCGTGCACCGGCTCGGACGCCCCGCTGCCGAATCGAAACGACTCGCCGCGTCCCTCTTGCGTGAACTGGACCACTTCGACCCGCGCGCGGTCCACGAGCACGCCCACGTCGATGCCGCCAGGATCGTTGCCTTCTTCGAGATACGCCTCGTACTGCGTCTTCAGCTCGCGCGCGTCACGCGCCTCGCGGTTCAGGAACACCGCCAGCATCTGCAGCGTGCTGAGGTTCTCGACTTCCTGCACGGCGATGATCGTCGGCAGGTGCATCAGCGCGCGCAAATGCAGCGACGCTTTCCTGAGCCGCGTCAGGTAGGCGGCGCTCGAGAGCACGGCGTCGCCCACGCGGGGGTCGTCGGTGGTGTCGAAGAAGCGCTGGAGGTTGAACGACGCCACGGTGAACTCGTCGTCGGCCGGAACGCGCATCGCTCCCGGCAACGGCGCCGGCGCGACCTCGGGCGGCGTGGCCGGGTCGGGCAGGATGGTGTACGCGCGGAAGCTGTAGTCGAGCGGGCCCACGAGGTTTCTGACGACCGACCCGGATGTCAGGTTGATCGCGGCCGCGCCAGGTTGGCCGTCGCTGTCGACCCGAAGCCGCTCGGGATTGCCCCGATTGAGCGGCACGCAGCACGGACTTTCGGCTGGTACGCCCTGCCGCGTGACGTCGATGCCGGGTGCGCGAAAAGGCCGGGCGATGCTCGTCACCACGCCGTAGAACACGCCGTTTGACGACCCCGTGGCGTTGGGCTCGCTGACCGTGCCGAGCGTACCGCTGGACGTGGTGAGCGACGCGACGCGCACGCGCATGCCCTCGAATCGTTCGAGGCTCTCGGGGCCGAAGGCCCGCGTGTCGTCGTCGGCGCGCAACTCTTGCGGCGGCGGCAGCGACATCCCCGCGCCTTGCACGACGATGGCGGGCGACTCGGCAATCTCGGTAAGCGGTGGACTCGTGGGGTCGGCGGCTGGTATGAACTCCAGCACCCGGCCCGTCACCAGCACGAGGGTGCCCGGGGTGAGCGCTGCGGGCGGCGCCGCGCTCGTGAACACGAACAGGCCGTCGGAGGTCACCGGATTGCCGTCGCCTGCGCCGGCCGGCGACTGGATGAAGAACCCGTTGGACTTGCGGCCGGTGATGACCCCGCTGGTCGACACGACGCTGCCTTCATACGGCGACCGCGGCCCGGCGCCTTGAATGTTCGGGATACCGAGCGTGCGCGCCTGCGCGAGCAGTCCTGCGCCCGAGGCGCCGGCAAGGAGCGTGGCCACGATCGCGCGAGCAGCGACACCCAGGGTACGAAGTGGCTCACGCCGTATGCGGGTCCGGGGCGGACGACGAATCAGGGTGGAGGGCATGGTCGTCGCAATCTTACGCGGATGCCGCCATCCCTACGAATCGACGATGATGCCGAGTTCCACGTAGCGCGGCCGCACGGCCTCGCGCATCGCCGGCAGCTGCCGCCAGAACCACAGCGCCATGAGCACGCAGGCGACTCCGCCCATCATGAACGTGGCCTCCACGCCAATGCGAGCGGCCAGTGCGCCACCGAGCAGGCTGCCGATGGGCCCCGACCCGGCCAGCGCAATCGTGTAGAACGACATGACGCGCCCGCGTTTGTCGTCGTCCACAATGGTCTGCACGATGGTGTTGGTGGCCACCACCTGGTACATCAGACCGTAGCCCGTTACCGCCATCAGCGCCATCGACAGCCACAGCGACCGCGACAGGGCCAGCAGGACGCAGCCAAGGCCAAACGCGACCACCGCGGTCGTCACCGTCTGGCCCAGCCCGACGATCGTGCGGCGTAGTACCAGGCGCACGGCGCAGACGAGCGCCCCGACGCCGGATGCGGCCATCAGGAATCCCAGCGTGTGCGCGCCGCCCCCGAGCGTGCGTCCGGCCACGATCGGCATGAGCGCGTGATACGGCGCACTCAGCACGCCAATGGCCGCCAGAAAGATCAGCAAGCTGCGGATGGCTGTTGAGTTCGCAATGTACCGCCACCCGTCGGTCAACTCGACCCAGACGCGCCGGCCCGCTGGCGGACGGTCCTCCGGCATCAGGCGCATCGCCAGCAGGCTCCAGATCACTGCGCCGTAGCTGAGGCCGTCGATGAGAAAGCAATAGCCCTCGCCCACGGCCGCCACCACGGCACCCGCAATGGCGGGACCGATGAGCCGCGTGCTGTTGAAGTTCGACGAGTTGAGCGCGATCGCGTTGCCGAGGTCGGCGCGGTCGTCGATCATCCGCACGACAAACGCCTGCCGCGTGGGGATCTCAATGGCGTTGACCAGGCCTTGGAAGACCGTCAGCCCGATGATCCACGGCATGTTGATGTAGCCGCTCAGCGTAAGGGCCGCCAGGGTCAACGACTGCACCATCGACAGCACCTGCGTGCCGACGAGCACCTTGTGACGGTCCCACCGGTCGAGCCACACACCCGCCAGCGGCGGCAGGAAGAGCGAAGGCGCCTGCCCGGCGAAGGCGACGAGACCGAGCAGGAACGCCGAGTCCGTGAGCCGGTAGACGAGCCACGCCGTGGCCAGCCGCGTCATCCACGAGCCAATGAGTGAGATGCCCTGGCCGATGAAGAACAGGCGGAAGTTTCGGGAACGGAGCGCTCGGAAGGGAGAACTCACGGGACAGCGTCAGTGAGATTCTCCCACAGGCCGTTGCGCGCGGACGGCACGGGCGAGTCTCCCGCAAGCGCGACGCGCAGACCAAGCGCCGTCTGTTCGAACGCACCGGCGTGCGCGAGTACTGGCTGGTCGACCCGGAACTCGACGCGGTACAGGTGTTCAGGCCGTCACCGGAAGGGAAGCTCACGCGCGCAGTCGAGCTTGCCGCCGAAGACGGCGACGTGCTGACTTCGCCCCTCCTGCCCGGTTGCCAGATCGACCTTCGCGCGCTGTTTCGCACTTCGCCGTAGCCGATACTTACGGCAACTCAGCGATCGGCCGGATTCTGCATCTCTCTCATGCCGACGGCACTGACGCTTTGATCTGGGCGAGCAACTGCGCCGTGTCATGGGCGAGCGCCCATCGATCGATGTAGGCCCAGTCCAACTCGGCCCCCCGCACCGCGAGGATGTTGCGAATATCGTCTCGGTCCTTGCCGCGTTGTGCGCCTACTGCCCAGCGCAGCTTCGTGATGATCATGTCTTCGGCCGACGCCACATATGCCGCGTGCGAGAGCACCCGTGCCGACTGCCGGCGGGCGAACCGTTCGCGGTCGTGCGCGTCGTCGCTCAACACGAACAGCTCGCACACGAAGGGACTGTCGGCCAGCACGATGAGGTATCGCATCGTGCCCGTGACCGCCTCGAAAGCGCCCTGGCGCTCCAGAATCAGGCCGGCCGGCAGGCGCGCGTCTAGTGTTCGGAGGCTGTCTGCCGAGAGCGCGATGACGAAGTCGGCGTCGCGCGTCGAGCGTGGGATGCCGTGGAAGTTCGAGGCCAGCGAGCCCACGAGCATGTAGGGAATGGCCGCCGCATCGAGCGCGGCAAACACGGCCACGACGGCCTCATCCGCACTCACGGCGGGTCGAGCGACCGCACGCGTGCCAGCTGAGCCTCAACGCGCGCCAGCACTTCAACCTCGGTGAGGTCTGGATGCCGGTGGCGAATGCCGTCGGCCATCACCCGGCAGGCACGGTCGAACAGGCGCGGTCCCTCGAGCAGCTTCTCACCGGGGTTCATCGCCCTGGCGCGTGCCACTTCTTCGCGATAGAGCACGTCGGTCAAAGCGGTCAGCGGATCCATGGGCGCGCTACGATTCTAGCAGGGACGACGATAAGAAGCATTCATAGGAGCCTCTTGCAAAACTCCGCGCATCGTCATATTTGCGCCAGGCGCCAGGGCCGGGCGGCGTCACGCCGGCACGAGTTGACGAAGGAGGCGCTCGGTCATTCGCAATGACAGCTTCTCCATTTCAGTCACGATCCGATCGAGCTGACGTCCATTGTCGTGTTCGCCCCCTACTGGAGTTCGATCCAAACCGCACTCTTTCCCTGGGTCGAGGTACCCCTGGGACCTCTGACCAACAAGCAGCAGCAGTTGGTGACCACGGAGGTGGTGCGGGTGGAGGAGCATCTGCCGTCCGGGTGGCAGGTCGAAGTCGTGCGGCGTGTTCGCGTCGCCCACCAGGGCGAAGGCGTTGCCCGGGTCCGAAAGGCTGGTGCCGAACACCACCACCAGCGCCAGGCAGGCGACGAGTGGCCATCGCGTGATGAATGTCGTGCTGCGTTCGGTCGTGTCCATGGCGTCAATCCGCGTGGTGTCGGCGCAGTACGGCGGCGCGTGGATTCGCGTCCTCCGCTGCATGACCTCGCGGCTCCTTGTGGAGGACACCGTACGGGGCCGCGGCGAGGGATGTCCTGACCGATTGCCTGAATAGACGTGATTTCGAGGACGACGCAGGCGGCCGGGGCTATGCCGACCGGTCGCGCAGGAGTGCGAGCACGTGTGCCCACTCGATGGGGTGGGCCTTCGTGACCAGCAGCAGAAGAATCGTTGCGTAGCGGTCGTCAAGCGCCACCGGCTCGCCGTCGCGCGACAGGCGGTGGGCCGCTGGGTCGAGGCGGTACGGCCCAAACGAATAGGCTAGGCTCGATGGCACGCGGCGATTGTAGCCGCTTCAGCCAGTCCACAACCTGACTCTCCCTGGCTCACCGCGAGCCGTTCCGGCACGGCCGCGGCCGATCCGCTTCAGGGTAATTCAGTGCTCCCGTCAGGACTCTGCGCCAGCCAGCGCGCACCATGCGCCTTGGAGGTGCCTATGCGCATCAACACGAACGGGCAGTGGTCGGTTCTTCCTTGCGAGCACGCTCCCGGCGGCCGGCCCGGTCGTCCGCGAACCCAGGCCCTTGAACTATCCCATCACCACGGTGAAGGGCGTGCCCGGCTGCCGGCTGCTACTGCTCACGCTGGCCGACGGCACGAAGCACTACGCCAAGTTCAGGCTGCGTTAGCAGCCGCGCGCGCTACGGGCCCTTGCCGTGCGCGACCACACACGCACCTTGGGGGGAGGGCGCCGTGGTTCGCCACCGCGCCGCCCGCCATCAGCACACCGGCAGCCGCGGTCACGTTCGCCGGGCCGGTCTCCTGGTCCCACCGAACGTGACCGGCGTGGTAGAACGGGTCTAACCCATCGATATTCCTGGAGGCTCCCGTGGCTGACGACCGGATTGTGCTCTCGCTCGCCGACGTCCAGGACCGCGAACGGATCTATCGAATCCGGCACCAGGTCTACGCCATCGAGCTCGGGCAGCACGCCGAGAATGCGGCGGGGCGGCTGACCGACGCGCTCGACAGCCTGAACACTTACCGGGTTGCGAAGCGCGGAGGCGAGGTAATCGGCTTCGTCGCCATCACCCGGCCCTCGCCGACCGGGTACTCCATCGACAAGTACTTCGCGCGTGCCGACGTGCCGGTCGCCTTCGACGAAGGGCTGTTCGAGGTGCGGCTGCTGACGGTCGTGCCGGGGTCCAGGCGTACGCAGCTCGCGTTCCTGCTCATGTACGGCGCGCTCCGCTACTGTGAATCGCGTGGGGCGCAC
>JANORI010000702.1:0-6199 GCA_031415235.1 Acidobacteriota bacterium
AGGTTCCGCAGGATTGGTCGCGGGACGGCCGGTGGCTGCTGTACTACGAGGTCCACCCCACCACCGGACGCGATCTGTGGGCGCTGGACATGACCACCCCCGACCGCCCCTCGACAAGCTCGGGGCGCCCTGAGCCTGTCGTAGGGCGCACGTCACGCGTCGTCGCGAACACGCCGGCGGAAGAAGTGCTGTCGCAGTTGTCGCCGGACGGGCGCTGGGTGGCGTATCAGACCGACGAATCGGGCCGCTTCGAGGTCGTCGTGCAGCCCTTTCCCGACGCGGGCGGCAAATGGCAGGTGTCGACCGCGGGCGGCGCGGCGCCGCGTTGGCGCGCCGACGGCAAGGAGCTCTACTTCCTGGCGCCCGACGCCACGCTGATGGCCGTGCCGGTCACCGTTGCGGGCACGTCGTTCGAGGCCGGCTCGCCGGTGGCGCTCTTTCCGACACGCATCGTGGAAGGCGGGACCGTGACCGTCAACCGGCCGCAGTACGCCGTCGCGCGCGACGGCCGGTTCCTGATCAACCAGTCGGCAGAGGACGCCACCGCCGCGCCGATCACGCTGATTCTGAACTGGAATCCCGACGCGAAGCAGTAGCGTCAGTCACGCGTTATAATCGCCCCGTGCACGAGCTGGTGTTCTTGGTGGAAGAGGCTCCCGAAGGCGGATTCACCGCGCGTGGGCTGGGTGCGCCGGTGTTCACGGAGGCCGACACCCTCGACGCGCTTCGCGAGGCCATTCGCGACGCGGTGCACTGCCACTTCGACGCCGGCGAAGAGCCGCGCCTGTTGCGGTTGCACGTCGTGCGCGACGAGCTGATTCCGCTGTGAGACTGCCGCGCGATGTGTCGGGCGACGACCTGGCCCGGCGTCTGACGCGGCTCGGCTATCACGCGACGCGGCAGACCGGCAGCCACCTGAGACTGACCACCGATCGCCCCGAGCCGCATCACATCACGATCCCGAGACACGCCGCGCTCCGCATTGGCACGCTGGCGGCCATTCTCGCCGCCGTCGAGGCGCATCACGACCTGACGCGCGACGCGCTGCTGGACGTGCTCTTCGACTGATCCTATGGCCCTCACCCCTGGCACCCGTCTCGGCGTCTACCAGATCACCGCGCCGCTCGGCGAAGGCGGGATGGGTCAAGTGTGGCGCGCGCGCGACACCAAGCTGAATCGCGACGTGGCGCTCAAGGTGCTGCCAGACTCGTTTGCCACCGACGCGGATCGCCTGGCGCGGTTCACGCGCGAAGCGCAAACGCTGGCGTCGCTGAATCACCCGCACATCGCCGCCATCTATGGGCTGGAGGAAGGCCCCGCCACCGCTTCGACAGGCTCAGGGCATGCAGCCTCAGGGCAGGCGGGTGTCCGCGCGCTCGTGATGGAACTCGTCGAGGGCGAGGACCTGTCGCAGCGCATCGCTCGCGGGGCCATCCCGATCGACGATGCCCTGCCCATTGCGAAGCAGATCGCCGAGGCGCTCGAAGCCGCGCACGAGCAGGGGATCATTCACCGCGATCTGAAGCCCGCCAACATCAAAGTGCGCGCCGACGGCACGGTGAAGGTCTTGGACTTCGGTCTCGCCAAAGCGCTCGATCCCGCCGCCGCATCGAGCCCCGAGGCCATGAACTCGCCGACCATCACGTCGCCGGCCCACCTTCGCCACGGCTACGGCGCGGCAGGCACTGAGGCCGGCATGATTCTCGGCACCGCGGCGTACATGGCGCCCGAGCAGGCACGCGGCACCGCCGTCGACAAGCGCGCCGACGTGTGGGCGTTCGGCGTGGTGCTCTACGAGATGCTGACGGGGCAGCGCCTGTTTGCCGGCGCGACGATGTCGGACACGATCGCCGCCGTGCTGAAGGCGGAGCCAGACTGGTCCACGCTACCGGCCGGGACGCCGCCGTCGATTCGCAAGTTGTTGCGCCGATGCCTCGAGAAAGATCGCAAGCGCCGGCTCACCGACGCGGGTGCCGCACGGCTGGAGATCGACGACGCGCTGACGGCGTCCCCGACCGCGGAGGGAGCGTCCGCCGAAGGCGTCCCGGCGGCGACCCTTACGCCGACCGCATTGTCGCGCGTCCGCCTGCCCTGGATGGCGGCCCTCGCCGTCGCGGCGGTGCTGATCGCGGCAATGGCGGTGCCCACGCTGCGCCATCTGCGAGAAACCCCGCCACCCACTCCGCATGAGATGCGCGTCGAGATCTCGACGCCCGCCACCGACGCGCCGCTGCAGTTTGCCTTGTCGCCCGACGGTCGCTCCCTTGTCTTCGTCGCTTCGGGCGGTGGGTTGCCTCGGCTGTGGCTGCGTCCGCTCGACCAGACCGAGGCGCGGCCGCTGGCAGGCACGGAGGGCGCGGAGGCGCCGTTCTGGGCGCCCGACAGCCGGTCGATCGGGTTCTTTGCGGCCGGCCGGCTTCACCGCCTCGACGTGGCCGGCGGTGCGCCGCAGGTACTGGCGAACACCGGGGGGAACGGCTTCCGCGGCAGTTGGAGCACGGACGGCGCGATCCTGTTTCAGCTCCAAGGGTCGGGCGGTGGCCTGTCGCGCGTCGCGGCCACGGGCGGCGAGCCGGTGGCCGTGACCAGCCTCGATCGGCCCCGTCAGTCGGCCCATCGGGTTCCGTGCTTCCTTCCCGACGGCCGGCAGTTCTTGTTCTACGTCGCGGGCACGCCCGAGGTTGCGGGCATCTACCTGGGGTCGCGCGACGGTGGCACTCCCACGCGGTTGACGGCGTCCGACTCGGGTGGCGCCTTCCTGCCGCCAGACCGCGTGGTCTTCGTGCAGGCCGGAACCCTGGTGGCGCGCCGGCTGGATCTGGTCGGCCGGGTGTTGACGGGCGACCCCGTTCCGTTGGCCGACGGCGTCGGCGTCGACAATCTTGCCAACGGAGGCTTCGCCGTGTCGGCCGCGGGCGCGGTGGCCTATCGCGTCGGCGGCGGCGCGTCGCGCCAGTTGACCTGGGTGGACCGGACGGGCAAGGCAGTGGGCGTGGCCGGCGAGCCTGACGAGAATGCCCCGCGGTATCCCGAGCTGTCGCCTGACGGCCGGCGCGTGGTGATGGATCGCACGGTGCAGGGCAACATCGACATCTGGCTGCGGGACCTTCTTCGCGGCGGGCTCACGCGCCTGAGCTTCGATGCGCTGGCCGATGTCATGCCTCTCTGGTCACCTGACGGGAGGCGCATCGCCTTCACGTCAAGCCGAACGGGCATCAATGCTCTCTACCTGAAACCCTCGGATGGGTCAGGCGCTGAAGAGCGGCTGCTGGACTCGCCGAACACCAGGGTGCCGCAGGACTGGTCACGGGACGGCCGGTGGCTGCTGTACTACGAGGTCCACCCCACGACCGGCCGCGATCTGTGGGCGCTGGACATGACCAGCCCCGACCACACGCCGCGCGTCGTCGCAAACACGCCCGCGGAAGAAGTGCTGGCGCAGTTCTCGCCGGACGGGCGCTGGGTGGCGTATCAGACCAACGAATCGGGCCGATTCGAGGTCGTGGTGCAGCCGTTTCCCGACGCGGGCGGCAAATGGCAGGTGTCGACCGCGGGCGGCGTGGCGCCGCGCTGGCGCGCCGACGGCACAGAGCTCTACTTCCTGGCGCCCGAGGCGAAAATGATGGCCGTGCCGGTCACGGCGGCGGGCACGTCGTTTGCGGCCGGCACGCCGGTGGCGCTCTTTCCGACGCGCATCGTGGACGGTGGAACGCTGGCGGCGAACCGGCCGCAGTACGCGGTCGCGCGCGACGGCCGGTTCCTGATCAATCAGCCGGTGGCCAACGCCACCGCCGCGCCGATCACGCTGATTCTGAACTGGAATCCCGAGGGAAAGAAGTAGCAGCCCGGGATCCCGCGAGGCACTCTCGTGCTGGGACGCGTGCTCCTGGCTTTTTCCGTGCGGAAGCTACATTAGGCGCTCGGCGCGCGCCGCGCGGAGGAAGCATGAGTGCAGTTGACCGGATTACCGTCGACCCGGCCGTATGTGGCGGACGCCCCTGCATCCGGGGCCTTCGCGTCCGCGTGAAAGATGTGCTCGACCTTCTGGCCGCTGGGGCGTCTCACGATGAGATTCTCGAGGACTACCCATATCTGGAGCCCGGTGACATCCCCGCAGTGCTGGCGTTTGCGGCGCTCCAGAACGACCATCCGGTTCTGCGGAGCGCCTGATTGCGGTTCCTGGTCGCCGCGTGCTGCAGGCCGGTCCGGCGGTCGTGTGGCTGCGAATCGGAAACACGCGTCGTCAGGCGTTGCTTACCCGGCTCGAAGCTGAGTGGCCCGCCATCGTGCGGGCGCTTGCGCAGGGCGAAACGCTCGTCGAAATAGCCTGACTGATGGCCCTCACCCCTGGCACTCGGCTTGGCCGCCAGGTGGCCATCAAGATCCTGCCGGACGCGTTTGCCGCTGATCCTGAACGCCTGGCGCGCTTCGAGCGGGAAGCCAAGACGCTGCCGACCCCGAGCGCCTGATCATGTCCATCCCACTGCTTGACCCAGCGCCTCTCGAGATCTACGCTCTCGTCTATGGATTACCGGGATGTCATCACGATCGAAGCAGGCAAGCGGAGCGGAAAGCCGTGTGTCCGTGGTCTGCGCATCACCGTGTCCGATGTGCTCGACTCCCTCGCGTCAGGCATGACCGAAGGCGAAATTTTGCAGGACTTCCCGGACCTCACGCGTAACGACATCCGGGCGTGCCTGGCCTTCGCCGCCGATCGTGAGCGACGTTTGCTGGTGCCCGGTGCGGCGTGAAGCTGCTCCTCGACCAGAACCTCTCTCCTCGGCTGGGTGAACTGCTGCAGGACCTGGGCGACACGGTCGTCCATGTTCGGCAACTCGGCCTGGAGAGAGCCGACGACGCTACCGTCCGGAGTCATGCCGCCGAGCGCGGCTTTGTCACCGTGACGAAGGACAGCGACTTCAACAGCTTGGCCTTCCTCTTCGGCGCGCCGCCACAGATCGTCTGGATTCGGCGCGGGAATTGTTCGACGGCCGATATCGAGCGGATTCTCAGAACGCACCACGGGACGATAGTGGCCTTCACCGAAGATGCGAAGGCGGCGGTCATGATTCTCGAATAGGACGTCTTCGCTCAACGGGCAGGCAGCGTTCAGTGGCGCCGCCACGTTCGAGCCGGCGGGCCCGGAAAGGGGTTGCCACTTGCCCGTGTAGCACTACGAGGTCCACCCGACCACCGGCTCCGATCTGTGAGCGCTGGACATCGCCAGGCCCGACCACACGGCGCGCGTGATTGCGAACACGCCCGCGGACGAGTCGCTGGTGGCGTTCTCGCCGGACGGGCGCTGGGTGGCGTATCAGACCAACGAGTCGGGCCGCTTCGAGGTCGTGGTGCAGCCCTTTCCCGACGCGAGCGGCAGGTGGCAGGTGTCGATGGCGGGCGGCGCCGCGCCGCGGTGGAGCCCCGACGGCAAAGAGCTCTACTTCCTGGCGCCCGACGCGACGATGATGGCCGTGCCGGTCAGCGGCGCGGGCACGTCGTTCAAGGCCGGCACGCCGGTGGCGCTCTCTCCGACGCGCATCGTGGACGGCGGGGCCCTGGCGACGAACCGGCCGCAGTATGCGGTCGCGCGCGACGGCCGGTTCCTGATCAACCAGCCGGTGGCAGACGCCACCGCCGCGCCGGTCACGCTGAGTCTGAACTGGCAACCCTGAGGGAAGAAGTAGCGCGGCCTGACGTTCAACGTTATGCGTTATACTTCTGGTGCGTGATCAAGAGCTTTCGCTCTGCCGAGACGCGAGCGCTGTTCGAGACGGGCAAAATGACATCGTGCGCGAACGGCGCGGTGTCTCCGCTGACACTGCCATGCGACTGGCGCGGTACTTCGGCGGCGATGCGCACTCGTGGCTGAACCTGCAGGCGATCTACGACCTGCGGCTCGCCGAGATCGCCAACGCCCGCACGATCGAGCGCGAGGTCATGTCGATCGCTGTCTGACCGATACCCGAACCTCCCCCATCTGCGGCGGGTCGATGGCCATCGGCCCACTCGGCCCAATCACTCCGCCCGTATAATCCCCAGTGTTGGCCTTCACCCCCGGCACCCGTCTCGGCGTCTACCGGATTACCGCGCCGCTCGGCGAAGGCGGGATGGGTCAGGTGTGGCGGGCGACCGACACCACGCTTGGCCGCCAGGTCGCCATCAAGATCCTGCCGGACGCGTTCGCATCTGACCCCGAACG
>JANORI010000703.1:0-3677 GCA_031415235.1 Acidobacteriota bacterium
ACATCACCGAGATCGTGAGGTACGGCTCCCAGTAGCGCGAGTAGGCGCCGGCCACCGTGCGCGCCGCATAGGCCAGTTCCGACAGGCCGATGGCAGAAATGAGCGATGAATCCTTCAGCAACGATATGGCGTTATTGCCAAGCGGCGGCAGCATGCGGCGAAACGCCTGCGGCAAGACCACGTGATACATCGTGCGCGGAAACGACAGGCCGAGCGACCTGGCCGCCTCGGACTGGCCGCGGTCGATTGACTGGATCCCGGCACGAAAGATCTCCGAGATGTACGCGCCGGCATTCAGCGTAAGCGCGAGCACGCCCGACACGAGCGCGCCGTAGTCCTGCTTGAGGTCGCGCGCGGTGTCGCCGGCGATCGCGAGGCCATCCACCGGGTTGATGAGCAGCGGCAGCACGGCAAAGTGCATCAGCAGGATCTGCACGAAGAGCGGCGTTCCGCGGAAGAAGCTCACATACACCGTGGCCGGCCATCGCAGCAGCACGCGGCACAGCTGCTTGGCCGGGGCATGCCGCGCATCGGCCAGCCGCGCCATGCCCACGAACAGACCGAGCAGTGAGCCCTGCACGATGCAGACGAGCGTGACGCCAATCGTCGTGCGCAGGCCGCGCCAGAAGAGCTCGGCATACTCGGCGATGATGTCGGCCCGGAACCATCCGAACCAGAGCACGGGCTCCATCTGTGGCCGTTCGGTCCGCTGTGGCTACTGCGTCGGCAGCACCGGCGGTTCGACCTTGAACCACTGCCGGTAGACCCGCGCGTAGGTGCCATCCGCGATGATGCCGGCCAGACCGGCGTTGAGCTTGTCTTTGAGCCCCGCGTTGCCCTGCTTCACGACGATGCCGAAGTACTCCTTCGGGAAGCTGGGGTCGGCGACCGTCTTCAAGCTCTTCTGCTCCTGCACGCGGTAAGCAATCACGCCGTTGTCGCCGATGACCGCGTCCACGCCATACGCCACGAGTTCCGCAATGATGAGCGGGGTCGTGTCGAAGCGACGGATGTTCGCGCTCGTCTTGCCAAACGCGCGCGAGGCCACATCGTCGCCGGTGCTGCCAGTCACGACGGCGATCTTCTTGCCGGCCAGATCCTGCAGGCTCTTCACCGTGCTCGTGACCGGCACGGCCATGAGCTGGCGCGCCTCGAAGTACGGCGCGGTGAAATCGTACGACTGCCGGCGCCGGTCGTTAATCGTGACACCCGAGATGATGAGGTCGATGTCGCCGTTATTGAGCGAGGCGAACACGCCCGTGAACGGCGTATTCACCAGACGCACGGTGACACCGCTCTTCTTCGCCACGGCCGTGATGATGTCCACGTCGAAGCCCACAATCCGCTTGGTGGGTGTTTCGTAGGCAAAGGGCGGATAGGTGGCGCTCGAGCCCACGACCAGCGTGCGTGATTGGGCGCCGGCGGGAGGCGCGGGGGCAAGCGCCACCAGGGCCGCCGCCACGACGAGCGCAGAAAGGCGAGACATGGACATCTGGCGAGGCTCTACAGGAACGACGGCAAATGGTGCGGCAGCATGCGCCGCCACCAGGGCCAGTCGTGATTCACGTCGGGGCCCCAGAAGTCCAGGACGTGCGGCACACCCTTGGCCGTAAGCACGTCGGCGAGCGTCTGGGACTCGGCCGGTGCCTCATAAGCGCCGCGGCCGCTCACGATGACGATGCGGCAGGCCGTGCGCAGCAAGCGCAGGGGCTCGCCGTCCACGTCGCGCAGGTACCAGCACGGGTTGTTGAAGTAGCAGGCGTCGTCACTGTAGCCCTTGAAATACGACGGCGCGAGGTCGTAGAAGCCGCTCATGGCAATCACGCCGCTGAACAGGTCAGGGCGGCGGAACAGGCTGTTGGCGGCATGGAACGCGCCGAAGCTGGCGCCGGTGGTCACGATGCGCGCAGCCGGGTCGCCGCACGCGCGGCGAATGTAAGGCGCGACCTCGTCCTCGATGTAGCGCGCGTAGAGGTTCTGCCGTCGCGCCTGTTCGGGCACCGGCACCTTCGAGTCCATCCAGGCGTAGCGGTTGATGCTGTCGATCGAGAAGACCTGCACCTGACCCGCCCGAATCGCCGGCTCGATGGACTTCACGAGGAAGAACCGCTCGTTCTCGAGATAGTCGGCGGCGGCGGTCGGAAAGAGCAGCAGCGACCGGCCCGCCCAGCCGTAGTGCACGATGGGCATGTCGAGCGATGTCGTAGGACTGTGCCAGCCGTCGAGACGCCGCGGCAGGGCCGGATCGAGATACTCCACTAGAACACCCTCCGCTGAAGACGGGCCACCGTGAACTTCGCCGTGTCGGCAATCGCCATGACCGTCATCACGCCCGCCTGCACCGGGTCGGTCACGACCAGATCGGCCGCATCGGGCACGCTGCCCGCCATGTTCAGGCTCACGACGAGCAGGCCCTGGGCCCGCACGTCGCGCACGGCCTGTTCGATCTCGCCGCCCATGAGGGAGCCGGCCAACACCAGCGCACGGGCGCGCGGCAGCCGCGCCACGGCGCGCACGGCATCGGCGAGCTGTGGCTCGCCCACGAGCGGAATCGTGTCCACCGAGATGCGCTCGCCTCGGATGTTGTGACGGTCGGCTTCCGAGATGGCGCCAATGGCCACCTGCCCCACCTGGGCGCCGCCCCCCATGATGATGACCCGCTTGCCGTAGATGGCCTGCAGGGTGCCCACGGGCACCACGTCGCGCACGATGGGCAGCGCCCGCAGCTCGTCCACGAGCGGCTCGACGGCGGTAGCGAGGTCGACTTCGAAGTAGAGCCGCGCTTCGGTCGTGCCGGCACTGACGATCTCGACCGACGAGATGTCGCCGTCAAATCGCGCAATCACCCCCGTGAGCTGGAACAGCACACCGGGCCCTGAATCCGCCCGAATCATCAATCCACACCGCTCGGCCATGCCAGGGCATTGTGCTGAATGTCGGCGCGCAATGCCAGCGCGGCGCCGTCTGGTGATATAACGCCGGGATGCAGACGTCGCGCTGGAACTGGTTGTCATGGCTCGCGTTGATCGTAGCCGTGGTCGCAATCGCACTACTGGGCCTGTCGGGTCCGGGGTATCGCATGGGCTGGTTCTCGCTCGGCACGGCGCTGCTGCGAATGCTCACATGGGCGGCCTTTGCGGGCATCGCTGCCGGGGTGCTGGCGCTGCTTGGGTTGATGCTCACTGGACGCCGCGGCAGCAGTGGAGGCCGCACCGCCGCACTGCTCGCCCTGATACTGGGCGTCGGAAGCGCCTACATTCCCTGGCAATGGCAGCGAACTGCGCGGGGCGTGCCGGCCATTCACGATATCTCGACCGATACCGTCACGCCGCCTGGTTACGTGGAAGCGGCGGCGATTCGACGCGAGCAGAAGGCCCCAAACGGCTTGGAGTACTCGGCCGAGGTCGCTGCGCAGCAACTCGCGGCGTATCCCGACGTGGCACCGCTGTTCCTGGCGGCATCGCCCGACGACGCGTATCGCAAGGCCGTGGACCTGGTGCGGGCGCGCGGGTGGGACGTCGTGGTCGCGGATGACACCGGCCGGCGGATTGAAGCCACCGACACGACCTACTTCTTCGGATTCAAGGACGACGTGGCCATCCGCGTGAGCACGATTCCCGATGGATCGAGCCGCGTGGACGTGCGGTCGGTGTCGCGCGTGGGCCGCGGCGACATCG
>JANORI010000704.1:0-28641 GCA_031415235.1 Acidobacteriota bacterium
AATCATCACGGCTCGCGCCAACCGCGAGCCGATTGCCGTGCTGCCGTCGGCGCGTGGCCTCGACCTGCCCGCGGCCTACGCCGTCGAGGCGGAGCTGCTTCGTCTTCGCCGTGAAGACGGCCGCTCGCCGGTAGGTCTGAAGGTGGGCTACGCCAACAAGGCGGTGTGGCGGGCACTGAAGCTCGAGACGCTGACCTGGGCGTCGATGTACGACGACACGGTGACCTTCGCCACGGCCGGCACGGCGACGCTGGCAGTGGGCCGGATGATCGCCCCGAAGATCGAGCCCGAGATCGTCGTGCGGCTGGCCAGCGCGGTGCCCGCCGGCCTCACCGATCCGGTGGCGGTGCTGGGTCACGTGGAGTGGCTCGCGCTGGGCTTCGAGATCATCGACTGCCCGTATCCCGATTGGAAGTTCCAGCCGCCGGATTTCGTCGCCGCCTACGGCCTGCACGCCGCGCTGGTCGTCGGCGAACCGTATCGTCCGGCGCCCGAGACCTTCGGCACGCTGGCCGAACAGCTCGCCGCCTTCAAGATGACGCTGTCGATGGGCGACGCCGTCGCCGCCGAAGGCGCCGGCAAGAACGCGCTGCGCAGCCCGGCGTTGTGCGTGGCCGAACTGGCGACGGCGCGCGAACGCGCTGGCCTGGCGCCGTTGGCGCCCGGCGACCTCATCAGCACCGGCACCCTCACCGAGTCGCATCTGATCCACCCGGGCGAACAGTGGAGCGCCGAGGTCGCGGGCCTCGGCCTGGATCGCCTGACCCTCGACGTGATGCCGTAGCAGGCGCCCGCACGTCCCGAGCGGCCGGCCCCTCGTAGCGCTCAGTTGCGCGTGCGCAGCACCGGATAGTGTCGCGGCTGGTTTCACTGACGTTGGAGCGTTCCGCACGCGTCGTGAGGTTCGCCAGCGACGGTGCCTGGCGCGACTGGGCGACGGTGACAGCGGTGGCGGCGCCGAAGACGAGCAGCAGGACAGCGAGGCGTCGGCGGCGCCCGCCTCAGCGGCCCGAGATGAACGGCGACGAACCGGTGAGTTCGATATGTTTGGGCGGGCCAGGTGCTTTGAACTTCAACCGATAGAGCACCAGCGGGCGCAGTGGCCCGTGCACGGCGTCGGCCGGGCGGTCGCGCAGCGTCTCGAACCGGTCGGCACGACGCGTCACGAGCCCGAGCATCTGCGCCCAGTAGCCGAGCGCGCGCGCGTCACCCGATCCGTCGAGCAACACGTAGTCCACGTGCATGGCCTCGAGGTCCGTCAGGAGCGCGTCTTCCGACTGGTAGCGCAGGGCGAAGTTGCGCCCCATCCAGTCGTCGGACGCGAGGATCTTCGACCCGCGCAGGATCATCGGAGCCGGCCTGAGCGAGAGCACGGCAGCCTCGACGACGCCCGCGCCTTCGCCCTGCTCGTTGCTCACGATGAGCAGGCGACGTCCGGCCAGTGCGTTGCGTTCGTTCAGGAACGTCATCATGGACCGATAGCCAAGCGGCACCTGCGCGCGGAGAGCCGGCAACGAGGCGGCTTGTGTGGCCGCGACGAGCAGGACGGCGGCGGCCCGCAGCGCCCACGGCACACGCCCCGACGCCGCGCGCGCCACTGCCGTCACCCCGAGCCCCGCGAGTCCCAGCAGCGGCGGCAGTGCCAGCGTGAAGTAGCGCTGGTCCGACAGGATGTGGGGGTTGAGCAGGTGGAACACGATTGCCCCCCCCACAATGGCCACCAGTCCCAGGGCCATGGCCTGTGCCTCTTTCCGCAGCCAGGGCTGGCGCGCCAGCGCCGTGCCCACGCCCACCAACGCGAACACGCCCGGCAAGGGGCCCAACTGCTGCCAGGCAAAGCTGCTGTAGAGCCGCCAGCGGTCCCAGATCAGGAGCAGCGTGGGCCGTCCGAAATCACCCAGCGTGGCGTCGAGCACGAACGCTACATAGAGCGGTGGTACGGCGAGTGCCACGACGATGGCGCCCGCCACGTAGAGACCCGGGCGGCGCAGCAAGGTGAAGCCGCCGCTGACCAGCAGCAGCACCGCCGGAGCGAGTACCGCCGAGAGGCCGTTGCCCTTCGCCATGCACGCGCACGCGGTCGTGATGCCGAAACATACGGCATCGCGCGTGCGGCCCGTGTCGGCGAAGCGTCCCAGCCAGAACGCGGCCTCGAGTGCGAACGCCGCCACCACGATATCGATCATCACCGACGTGGTGAGGCCGATGACCGCCGGCATGGTCAAGAGGATCGACACCGATCCGAGCGCCACTGGCACCGACGAGAAGGTGGCGACGACCCGATACAGCCGCCACGCGATCCACGTCGTGCAGAGCGCCAGGAGCACCATTGCCGTGATCATCGGCGACCAGCCGGGCAACAGCGCAATGCCGAGCACGGTGTGAAAAAGTGGCGGCCACATGAAGGGCGCGATCTTCGGGTAGTGGCGGTAGTACTCGCGCGCAAAGTCCACGGGCGGCTGGCCGTAGCCTTCGAGCAGGTAGTCGCGCAGCAGCACGCCGTTCAGCAGATGGGCGGCCTCGTCGGAGTGCAGGCCCCGTTCGCTGTCGAAAGCCCCGGTGAGCATCTGTACGGTCAGCACGGCCCCGAGCAGTGCCGCCGCGCCCAGCAGTGGTCTGCCGAGCCCACGGCGGCCGCGCGCGATGGTCGGCGCTCCTCGAGGGTCTGTCATATCGGCGAGTGTGGATGACATGCGAATGCGAGCGGGCGCTCATAGGATAGCGCACTGTCGAGCCGGCCGCCGCGACCGTCCCCGCTGCCGATTCCTCTTCACGGTGTTCGAGACCGGCCAGTCGGGGGTGCAGCGCCACGACCTGTGGAACGGCACGACCGACACCGTGTGGCAGCCACCTGGCACGACACGCAGAGCCCACTCGCGCGCATGTCGCGGGTGGGCCCTGCCTGCGTACCACGCCACCCAAAGGCGCCGATGCCGTGACACGCCGAGCCAGGGTCTCCCGGTATAGTGAGGGTCTCCCGTCGCGTCGTTCGCCTCGCCCTCGCCCTTCGCGCCCACTCTCTGCCCGTCTCACCCACGACGCGTCGCCGCAGTCTCCGCACCGCTCTGGCCCGAAGGAGGGTCGCTCGCATGACCACCGCACCCTCGCACGTCATCGCTACGCCGGGATTCGCGACCATGGTCACGGCGGCGCCGGCGCCTGAGATTCGCAGCGCGGCCGCCACTGGGGCACGGTGGTTCGTGACGGCCATCGAGATCCTGTTCGTGGGTGTGCTGGTGCCCGTGGCCATTCTGGTGGTGGGTGCGCCCGTCGCGCTGCTGATGCGGGCGATCATCGAGGTGACGACGCGGTTCATCGGCTGACACGGCCGATGCGGCGGCGGTGCCGGCCCGCCGGTGTGGTAGATTCCGCGCTGCGCGCGGCTCGCACGGCCGCGGCGCCAGGGACACGCACGGAGGCAGATCGATGCTGACCGCGATCAGCCGGTTTCGGATCGGCAATGCATGGCGAGGCGGCTCCGGTGCGGTCGTCGTTGCGGCTGTGGGTCTGCTGCTCATCAGTGTCACCGCGCCTTCGGCACTGGCACAGACCGGCGTGACGGATCGACCGCTGTCGGCGGCCGACGCCGCCGATCTCGCCGAGGGTACGCGCCTCTATAACGCTCAGTGCGCCCTCTGTCACGGCATCGACGGCAGCGGCGGATATGGCCCGTCGCTCCTGCGGCCCACGTTCGTGCGCGCCGCCGATGACGCGGGCCTGATGGCGATTCTACGCGCGGGCATTCCAGGCCTGATGCCAGGCTTCGGCGATGCCAACGGCGTGCGCCGCACGTGGCAACTCGCCGCGTTCGTGCGTACGCTGAATGGCGCGGGCGGCGAGCGAGCCACCGGCAATCCACAGAGCGGACTCGCCATCTACCAGAAGCGCGGCTGCGCGAGCTGTCATGTGCTTGCGGGTCTGGGCCGCGCGCTCGGGCCCGACCTCACCGCCATCGGCCAGCAGCGCGGTCCGGCGTATCTGACCGAGTCGCTCGTCGCCCCGTCGGCGCGGGTGCCCGAGGGGCACGTGGTCGTCACGGCGCGGCCGAAGACCGGCGCGGCGGTGCGCGGCGTGCGCGTGAGCGAAGATGCGTTCTGGGTCCATGTGCGTGACACGGACGGGCGGTTGCATGCGCTCCGCGTGGCCGATCTGACCGAGCTGCAGCGCGAGGCCGGCGCCAGCCTCATGCCGTCCTACAACACCTTGCCGGCATCGGACCTCAACGACCTGGTGGCGTATCTGGCGAGCTTGCGGGGGCAGCGATGAAGCGAGTGACGACGGCGGTGGCGTTGATCTGTGCATGCGGGGCAGCAGTCGCGGCACAGGTGCCCTACGCGAGGCTCGTGGACGCCGCACAGGAGCCTGGCTCGTGGCTCACGTATTCAGGTGGGTATCACGGGCAACGGTTCTCGCTGCTCGACCAGATCACCGTTGCGAATGTCGGCACCCTGAAGCCTGCGTGGGTGTATCAGGTCGCCGGCCAGGGCCAGATGGAGACGTCCGCGATCGTCGTCGACGGCATGATGTACGTCACCGAGCCGCCCACGACCGTGACCGCGCTCGACCCGAAGAACGGCCGGCCCATCTGGAGCTACGTGCGGCCCATGCCGTCGAACCTGCGCCTCATCGGCTTTCCAGCCACGAATCGGGGCGTCGCGATTCTCGATGAGATGGTCTATGTGGGATCGCTCGACGGCGCGCTGGTCGCGCTCGACGCCCGCACAGGCGCGGTGCGTTGGGAGACGAAGGTGGCCGACAACGGCACCGGCCACTCCATCACCATGGCGCCTCTGGCGCTGAAGGACAAAGTGCTCGTGGGCATCAGCGGCGGGGAGGCCGGCATTCGCGGCTTCGTCGATGCCTATGAGGCCAAGACGGGAAAGCTCGCCTGGCGCACGCATACGGTGCCGGCGGCGGGCGAGCCTGGCGTGCAGACCTGGGCCGGTGACAGTTGGAAGACCGGCGCCGGCGCCACCTGGCTCACCGGGTCGTTCGATCCGGCGCTGAATCTGATCTATTGGGGCACGGGCAACCCTGGGCCCGACTGGAACGGCGACGTGCGTCTGGGCGACAACCTGTACACGGCATCGGTACTCGCGCTGGATGCCGACACCGGCAAGATGCGGTGGCACTTTCAATACACGCCGCACGACGTGCACGACTGGGACGCCAACCAGATTCAGGTCCTGGCGGACCTCGAGATCAACGGGCGCCAGCGCAAGACGCTCGTGACCGCCAACCGCAACGGCTTCTACTACGTGCTCGACCGGGCCACGGGGGAGTTCCTGCACGCGACGGCCTACGCCAAGCAAACGTGGGCCAAAGGGATCGACCCCAAAGGACGGCCCATCGTGTTGCCCAACACCGAGCCCACGCCGGAAGGCAATTTGATCTACCCGAGCCTGCAGGGCTCGACCAACTGGCCCAGCCCGTCATTCAGCCCGAGGACGGGGTTCTTCTATGTGCCGGTGCGCGAGATGGGGTCGTACTACTACAAGACCGACGCGGACTACGAGCCTGGACAGCCCTTTACCGGTGGCGGCGAGCGGCGGCGCGCCGATGAGGCATGGGGCGCGGTCCGCGCCCTGGATGCCCGAACTGGCGCGAAGATGTGGGACTTCCGGCTCCCGTCACCGTCATGGTCGGGCGTGTTGTCCACAGCCGGCGGGCTCGTGTTCTCCGGATCGAACGAGGGGAACTTCTACGCGCTCGATGCGACGATCGGCGCGCCGCTGTGGCAGTTCCAGGTGGGCGGGATGGTGCGCTCGAACCCCACGACGTTCCTGGTCGACGGCCGTCAGCACGTGTCGGTGGCGGCGGGTCACGCGGTCTTCATGTTCGGGCTGCCGTAGGGCCCGGCAACCCGCCCCCGCGGCGCCGCGGCCGTGCATCCCGGGATCCGCCAGGTGCGTCAACGTGTTCATGCGACACCTTCTGCTGGCCAGTCTCGTGCTTGTCTCGTCCGCGATCGTCTCGACTCAGTCGACCCCCGACCGGGTCTGGAATCGCGTGCTCGCTCAACCGTCCGGGCGCCTCGATGACCTACGGGATGAAGGGCACGGTCACCGGCGACCCCGTGGCCGGCCAGAGCGGTGCGTGCGCGATGATTAATCGATAGCCCACCAACTCCCGGCGATACAGGCGCTCCAGCCTCAGGCCACCGTGAAGCGCACCGAGCAGCACGGCCGCCGGCGTGCGGCGCAGCAGGACGCCAGCGCCACGGCTGAGCCACGCGAGCAGGTTGAGTTGCACCCGGCCGCGTTGTGGCATCAGCGGCGTCAAGTTCTCGTCGTGGCACACCCGCAGTCCGGCCCGCGCGAGCGCCGCGGCGAGCGTCGCGTCATTCGCCACCGCCGGACACAGCCATCCCTGCCGGAAGCCCACGTACTCGGGATCGTCGTGCGGCAGGTGGTCGCGCGGCACGTCGTCCACGATGAGCAGCCGCCCGCCCGGGCGCAAGAGGGAACCAAGGCGCGCGATGGTTGCGCCGGGGTCCGGCGCATGTGCGAGCGACTCGATCGCGATGATGAGGTCGACACCGGTCGGCACGAGGTCGCGAAGGTCGGTGTCGTAGTCGCGCACGACGAACCGGCACGCGTCGCTCACGCCGCGTCGGCCGGCCTCGGCCGTCGCCCGCGCGGCCTGGGTCGGACTCGAGGTGATGCCGCAGAAGTGCCCGCCAAGACGCGCGTGTACGGCGAAGATCGTGCCGCCGAAGCCACAGCCCGCGTCGAGTACGTCGAGCGCAGTCGGTGCCGAGGCCGTGCCGGTGACGTGCAGCGCCTGTAACAGATGGTCGTGGAGGACATCGCCCGAGACGTCGCCGGACGCGTTGCGCAGGCGCCGGTGCACGGTCAGTGTGCGTTGGCCGGTGTCGTGCGCGACCAGGTGAGCGACATCCTGGAACCATGAGAGCCAGGCGTAATACCGCGCAAGGCTCATCTGCCCATACAGCCGACGACGGCCGACCGACACGGCCCCGGCAGGCGCACGCGCAGGCGGCAGGTCATCGCCGGCGGGGGCGGCCGGGCACGACGATCGGACTCGCCGCCTGCACTTGCGCCCACACCCGCCGGCCGACTCTGTCGGCTTCCGCGATGATGGCCGCTTCGTCGACCGTGAGGAGCTTGCGGTCGCGCATGACGAACTGACCGTCGACCATCACCGACTCGATGTCGTTTGGCTGGCCGTTGTGAATCCACGCCGACACGATGCGCACCGCCGGCACGAGATGGATGCGCTGGGTGTCGAGCACGAGGAGGTCAGCCTTCTTCCCAATCTCGAGGGAGCCGAGCATGGCGACCTGGCGCACCGCCCGCGCACTGCCGAGCGTGGCATCTTCGAGTACGTCTTCTGGCTGCGGCCTCGTGCCGGGAAACGCGTCGTCGCGGCGTACGCGTTCGGTCAGCATGGCCACCCGCATCACCTCGAAGAGGTCCGTGGTGTTGTTGTCGGTGCCCATGGCGATGGGCACGCCGGCCGCGCGCAACGCGGGAATCGGCGGAATCACGCCGCGATTGGCGGCCATGGCCGCCTGATGTGACACGATCGTGCCAGACCGTGCCAGGAGGGCGATGTCGGCGTCGTCCACATAACGGCAGTGCGCCGCGAAGAGCCGCGACCCCAGAAAGCCGTGCCGGTCGAGGAACCCCACGGGACTGACGCCGTGGTGCTTGCGCACGTAGTCCACCTCGGCGCGGCTTTGGGACAGGTGGATGGTGTAGCCCAGATCGTGTGTGTCGGCGAAGGCGCGGACGGCGCGGAGCAGTTCGGGCGAGGAATTCTCGGCGAGCGCGGCGGCCGGGAACACGCTGACGCGTCCGTTCTGCTTGCCGTGCCAGGCCGAGTGCAGATCGGCGATGCGCCGCAGCCCCTCCTCGCGCATCTTGGGCGAGAAGCGCGGAGGCTCGCCCCTGGCGAGGATCTCGGGCGACATCGGCGACCCGCCCTCCCGGTCGGTGGCGGACTCTGCAAACACGCAGCGGATCCCTGTACCGGCCAGGGCGGCCGCCGTCGGCGCGATGCCGCCCACGTTCTCCACGACGGTCGTGGTACCCGTGCGGATGGCTTCGAGCGCGCCCACGACGGCCATCAGGGTCGCCTCGTCCCGCGAGACGAGGCTCGTCGGCTGTACGGCAAGCCGATAGCTGTTAGGGAAGCCGAAGTCCTCGTTGAAGCCGCGCGCGAGTGTTTGCCCGAGATGCGCATGGCAGTTGATGAGGCCCGGCAACAGCGCTTTGCCCCGTCCGTCGTAGACCTCGGCCTGCGGATAGCCCTTCAGCACGTCGTCGGTGGGGCCAATCGCAACGATTCGGCCGCCCTGCACTGCCAGTGCCACATCGTGCTGGACGGCATCGACGGTGACGACCGTGGTGTGCGAGAACACGACGGCGCGCCCGGCTGCCGGCTGGGCGTGCCCGCTGCGTGCGTCGAGCAACAGGGCGGCTGCGCCGGCGCCGGCACTTGCGAGCAACTCGCGACGGCTGAGGCTGGGTGACAGCATGGCGAACCGTAGCGCCGGGGCCGAAGCATGTCAAGGACGCCACCAGCCGTCTGCGGGCCGCAACGCAATTGACTCTGTGCGCGGCAGCCGGTACCATTTCGTCAATCACCTGCGGCACACAGTTGCGGGTCGAAGGAGTGTTCCTGATGCAGCGCACCCAGAAGTTCGGCTGGATTCTCACGCTCAGCATGGCCGTGCTTGTGCCTACCGTGGTTGGTGTGGTGGCCCCCCTTCGCCTGGGCGCTCAGCAGCCGCCTGCCGCCGCCGAGGCCGCGGTGACGTTCACCAAAGATATCGCTCCGGTGCTGCAGCGCAGCTGCCAGAACTGCCATCGGCCCGGCCAGGTGGCGCCCATGTCTCTGCTCACCTATGAAGAGACCCGGCCGTGGGCGCGCGCCATTCGGCAGCGCACCTCCATCCGTGACCGGGCCGGCGCCATGCCCCCGTGGTACGTGGAGAAGAACATCGGCATCCAGCAGTACAAGCACGACCCGTCGCTTTCGGACGACGAAGTCGCGAAGATCGCCAAGTGGGTCGAGGCGGGCGCGCCGCGCGGCAACGTCGCCGACCTGCCCGCGCCGATTCAGTGGCCCGATGACGCGACGTGGTCCATCGGGGAGCCCGATCTGATCGTCGAGGGCCCCGAGATTGTCGTGAAGGGAACGTCGCCGGACTGGTGGGGCGAGCTCGAGCCCACTAAGATTGCCCTCGCCGAAGACCGCTACGTCGCGGCCGTCGAGATCAAGGAAGTCAACGATGTCAAGAACGGCGACGCGGGGCGCGACACGGTCGGCCAGCGCTACGTCTACCATCACCTGATCTGGTCCACCGCGGTCATCGAGCCGGGCGGCGAACTGCCCGAGAGCTCGGGACTTGGTGGCTGGCCGGTGCACGAGGTGGGTCGCAACGCTGACGTGTTCGCGCCCACGGCGGGCCGCCTGCTCAAGGCCAACTCGAGCATCATCTACGAATCCACGCACCTCCACTCGAACGGCCGCGACACCAAAGCGCGCCTGCGCTTCGGCTTCAAGCTGCACCCGAAGGGGTATACGCCCGCCCACCGCAGCACGCTGCGCGCGCTCGGCAACGGGCTCGATATCGACATCAAGCCGAACGAGGCGAACCAGCAGCTGCACGCCTACCTGGTGCTCGACCGCCCGACCAAGATAGTGACCTTCGAACCGCACCTGCACGCGCCCGGTGCCCGCATGTGCCTCGAGTACATCTGGGGCATCAACATCCAGACGCTCACCTGCTCCGGCTACGACCACAACTGGGTGCGTCAATACGAATATGAGGACGACTACGCGCCGCTCCTGCCCAAGGGCGCCATCCTGCACATCACCGGCTTCATGGACAACACCGAGCGCAACAAGAACGTGCCGGATCCGCGCAACTGGCAGGGGTCGGGGAATCGCTCCATTGCCAACATGTTCATCGACCTCGGACAGAGCGTGGGGCTCACCGAGGAGCAGTTCCAGAAAGAGATGGCCGAGCGGCGCGAGACGCGGAAGATGAAGAAGAACGACTACTTCGTCGATTGCCCGCTCTGCGGCGTGCCGCCGCCCCCGCCCGCGACGGCGACGGCCCAGCCACAGCAGTAGGCGGAGCAGGGCATGACGAGACGGGTACGGATCGCGGCGGGAGTGTCGGCGCTGGCCATGGTGTTCACCATGGTGGGCGCCGGCGCGCAAACGCCGAGCTACATCAAGGGCCAGACCGTGTCGCCCGCGTTCGAGGGCTGGGAATCGAACCCCGACGGATCGTTCAACATGCTGTTTGGGTACATGAACCGGAACTGGGAAGAAGAGATCGACGTGCCGGTCGGGCTGGGGAACAGCTTTTCGCCCGGTCTGCCCGACCAGGGTCAGCCGACGCACTTCTATCCACGCCGCAACCGGTTCGTGTTCAAGGTGCGCGTGCCCAACGACTGGGGCACGAAGGAACTGGTCTGGGCGCTGACGGCCAACGGCAAGACCGAACGCGCTTTTGCCACGCTGCGGGCCGACTCGTTCGTCGATGACCTCGTGCAGGCGTCCGAACATGGCGCGCTCGGCGCGGGCGTGAGTTCACCGGCGATGCGCAAGAACACCGCGCCGACGCTCAAGGTCGACAGCGCCTCGACGCGCACCGTGAAGGTGGGCGAGGCCGTGAACCTGTCGGCCTACGTCCTCGACGACGGCCAGCCGCGCCCGCGGTTCGGGCCGGGCTCGAGCAGTGAAAAATTCTTCGAACGGCCCATCCAAGGCGTGCATCCGTCGCAGCGTCCGCCGGTGGCGCTCACGGTGGGCAGCCAGGCCGGCTTGCGGATGTCGTGGTTCGTCTACCGCGGCGCCAACACGGCCACGTTTTCGCCCGAGCAAGCCAAGGTGTGGGAAGACACCCGCGCCGGTGCGAATTCGCCGTGGGCGCCCCGCTGGGTGGCCCCGAAAATCCCCGACGACCGCCGCCTCGACACGACGGTCACGTTCTCCCAGCCGGGCACCTACGTACTGCGCTGCCTGGCTTCGGACGGCGCCATCGGCTCGACCTACGACGTCACGTTCACCGTGGTGAAGTAAGCGTTCCGTTCCGTCCCGTCACCGGGACTCCGGTGACGGCGCCGGTCGCGCATTCATCGTCAGCAGGTCGTAAGTCGCCACGGTCTCGGCGGCCTGGTTGACCACCTCGACATCCCAGCGCACCTCGCCGTACTCGGGCTTCCGCGCGGCCTGTTTCTGTTTCACTGTCAGGCGTACGGCGATCGCATCGCCGGGTGACAACGGCTTCAGGAAGCGGAGATTGTCGAGTCCGTAGTTGGCCAGTACCGGCCCGGGATCTGGCTGAACGAAGAGACCAGCGGCAAACGACAAGATCAAGTAGCCGTGCGCGACGCGGCCCGGGAAGAACGGATTGGCCTTCGCCGCCGCCTCGTTCATGTGCGCGTAGAACGTGTCCCCGGTGAAGCGCGCGAAATGCTCGATGTCCTCGAGCGTGATGACGCGGAACGCCGTCTGCACCGTCTCGCCAATCACCAACGTGTCGTAGTCCCGGGTGAACGGATGCGGTCCATCCGCAGGTGCCGGCGCGCCCTTGGTCCAGCGACGTAGGAGCGATGTCAACCGCTTCGGCGAGCCTTGCAGCGCCGTGCGTTGCATGTAGTGGAACACGCCGCGCATCCCGCCCAGTTCCTCGCTGCCGCCAGCCCGGCCTGGTCCGCCGTGAATCAGCATCGGCAGCGGCGAGCCGTGGCCGGTCGATTCCTTCGCGCAATCGCGATCCACGATCAAGACGCGGCCGTGGAACGGCGCCAGTCCGAAGACCAGGGCCTCAGCGACCGCGTCGTCGTAGGTGAAGACGGACGCGACGAGGCTGCCTTCGCCCTTCGCGACCAGTGCCACCGCCTCGCGCAGGTGGTCGTACGGCATCACTGTTGCGACCGGGCCGAAGGCCTCGGTGGTATGCACGAGGTGCGCGTGCAGCGGCGCCGCGCAGCGCAGCAGCACCGGTCTCAGGAACGCGCCCGATTGCAACGCCGGGTCCACGGCGCAGTCGACGGCATAGGTGGCGCCGTAGACGACCTCGGCCTCCTGTGCGAGCTCAGCGATCTTCGCGCGCACCGATGCCCGCTGGGCGCGACTGGCGAGCGGGCCCATCCGCACGCCGGCCTGGCGCGGGTCGCCCATCGCGATGCCGTCGAGCCTGGCCGTGAGGGCGGCGGTGAGGGCCGCCTCGACCGCGCGCGGCACGAACACGCGGCGAATCGCGGTGCACTTCTGCCCGGCCTTCACCGTCATCTCGCGCGCCACCTCCTTGACGAAGAGGTCGAACTCTGGAGAGCCCTCTACCGCGTCTGGGCCCAGCACGGCGGCGTTCAGCGAATCGCGCTCGGCGATGAAGCGCACGGCATTGCGCGAGATCGCCGGATGGCGACGGAGCGTCTCGGACGTCTCGATGGAGCCGGTGAACGACAGCACGTCCTGCCCGGTCAGATGGTCGAGTAAGTCTCCGGTCGAGCCGCAGACGAGCTGCAGCACGCCGGCTGGCAAGATGCCCGAGTCGATCACGATCCGGACGACGGCCTCGGCCACGTAGGCCGTGGCGGTGGCCGGCTTCGTGATCACGGGTACGCCGGCCAGAATGGCGGGCGCGAGTTTCTCCAGCATGCCCCAGCACGGGAAGTTGAACGCGTTGATGTGCACGGCCACGCCCTCGAGCGAGGTCAACACATGCGCGCCGACGAACGTGCCGCCCTTCGAGAGCCCCTCGGTAGGGCCCTCCACGACGAACCGCTCACTTGGCAGCTCGCGCCGCCCGCGTGACGCGTAGGCGAAGAGCGTCCCGATGCCGCCGTCGATGTCGATCAGGTTGTCGCTCTTGGTGGCGCCGGTGTCGGCGGCCAGGGCATAGAGCGGTTCTCTGCGGTCGGTGAGGTGCAGCGCGAGCTGCTTGAGCAGGTCGGCGCGCTCATGAAAGGTCAGGGCCCGCAACGCCGGGCCGCCGACGCCGCGAGCGTGCTCGACCATGGCCTTGAAGTCGAGGCCGACGCTCGAGGCGCGCGCTACCACGCGCCCGTCGATGGCGCTCGGGATATCGGCGAAGCCAGATGTGCCGGCACTCCATTGGCCGACGGCAAAACTCTCGAGTACGGTCGGCATGGTGCTCTCCCTGAGGACGTGTGCTAGTCGCGGCGCCAGGCGCCAAACGTGCCGCCCCCGCGGGCCAGGTCCACGAGCAGCGGGGCGGGCTCCGATCCGGTGCCGCCGGCGAGATGCGCGCGCTCGACCTCGGCCAGCACCGCGGTCAATCCCTGGCGATCCGCCGCCCACATGGGACCGCCCTTGCGGCGGGGGAACCCATAGCCGTTGACCAGGGCGACGTCGATGTCCGACGCCTGACGCGCGATGCCCTCGGCCAGCACGTTCGCGCCTTCGTTGGCCAGCACGGCCAGCAATCGGTACTGGACGTCGTTGGTCGTGAACTGGCGCGGCGCGATGCCCTTGGTGGCTCGTGCGTCCTCGATGATCGCCGTGGTGATTGGGTCGATGGACTTCTTGCCGTCGGCGTCGTAGGTGTACCAGCCCGCCCCCGTCTTCCGGCCCAGGCGGCCGGCGTCGCACAGCCGATCGGCGACGCGCACGTAGCGCTCGCCTGCAGCGCGCGTCGGATCGCGGCGGCGCCGCATCGCGTAGGCGATGTCGAGGCCGGAGAGGTCGGACACGGCAAAGGGGCCCATGGCGAAGCCGTAGGCCTCGAGCGCCTTGTCGACCGCCTCTGGCGACGCGCCATCTTCGACCAGATACTCGGCGTGCCGGCGATACGCGGAAAAAATGCGGTTGCCGATGAATCCATCGCACACACCGGCCACGACCGGCTGCTTCCCGAGGGTGACGGCCAGCGCCAGCGCCGTGGACAGCACGTCGGGAGCAGTGTGCCGCGCGCGGACGATCTCCAGCAACCGCATCAGATTGGCAGGCGCGAAGAAGTGCAGACCGACGACGTCCTGCGGCCGGCTGGTGGCGGCGGCAATGGCGTCGATGTCGAGGTACGACGTGTTGGTGGCGAGAATGGCCCCCGGCGGGGCGAGTGTCTCGAGACGCCTGAAGATCTCGACCTTCACCGCCATGTCCTCGAACGCGGCTTCGACGACGAGCGCGCAGCCGCGCAGCACCTGCCAGTCGTCGGTGACCGAGACTCGAACGATGCGGGCGGCCCGTGCCGCGTCGCTCAGCGCCGCGCGCTTCAGGTGTCGCGTGTACACCGCCAGCACCCGTTCCCGGCCAGCGGACACGGAGGCTGCATCTCGTTCGACGATGTGCACAGGCAGGCCCGCTTCGGCGAACGCCACTGCGATGCCTACGCCCATGGTGCCGCCGCCGACGATCCCCGCGCGAGTGAGGGGGCGCGGCGCGACGTCCTCGAGGCCGGGCACGCGGGCGGCGTCCTGCTCCGCCCCCGTGATGTAGGCCAGCGCGCCGGCCTCGTCTGGCGCCATGCCTGTCGGTGTCGTCATACGCGTTCGATGAGCGCGGCAATCCCCTGGCCGACGCCGATGCACATCGTCGCGATGGCGCGGCGGCCGCCACGGACCTCGAGGGCACCGACGCAGGTCAGCGCCAGGCGCGCGCCCGACATGCCCAGAGGGTGCCCCAGTGCGATCGCGCCTCCGTGCGGATTGACCGTGTCGCTGTCGTCGGGAATGCCCAGGCGGCGCAGCACGGCCAGGCCTTGCGAGGCGAACGCCTCGTTGAGCTCGATGACATCGATCTCCGCCAGCGTCAGACCGGTCTTGGCCAGGAGCTTCTCGACGGCGGGCGCGGGCCCCATGCCCATGATGCGCGGCTCGACGCCGGCGGCCACCACCGCCACCACGCGCGCTCGTGGCGTCAGGCCGTGCAGCGTCATCGCCGCTTCCGACGCGATAATGAGCGCTGCGGCGCCGTCGTTCACGCCCGAAGCGTTCCCCGCCGTGATGGTGCCGCCCTTCCGGAACGGCGTCTTCAACGCGGCCAGCTGTGCAAGGGTGGTCTCGCCACGCGGATGCTCGTCGAGTGACACCGTGACCGTGCCGCCCTTGAACGGCACGTCGATGGGTGCAATCTCGCGCGCGAAGAAGCCCTGCTCTTGCGCGACCTTGGCGCGCTGCTGCGATCGCCACGCGAAGCGGTCCTGGTCGTCGCGCGAGATGCCAAACTGCTCGGCCACGTTCTCGCCGGTCTCGGGCATCGAGTCGACGCCGTACTGCGCCTTCAGCAGCGGATTGACGAAGCGCCAGCCGAGCGTCGTGTCATAGACCTCGGCCTGCCGCGAGAAGGCCTCGGTCGCCTTGCCGTGCACAAACGGCGCGCGGGTCATGCTCTCGACGCCCCCGGCAATCACCAGGTCGGCATCGCCGCAGCGGATCGCGCGGGCGGCCATCGCCACGGCGTCGAGGCCGGATCCGCACAGGCGATTGATGGTGGAGCCGGGCACGGTCGCCGGCAGACCGGCGAGGAGCACGGCCATGCGGGCCACGTTGCGGTTGTCCTCGCCGGCCTGGTTGGCACAGCCCAGAATCACGTCATCGACGGCTCCCCAATCGACGGAGGGATGTCGTGCCATGAGCACGCGCACGGGGTGCGAGGCCAGATCGTCGGTGCGGACATCCTTGAGGGCGCCGGCATAGCGGCCGATCGGCGTGCGAATGAAATCACAGATGTACGCGTGACTCACGGTGATGATCTCCAGACGAGGCCGGCCACGATGGGCAGCCGAACGCGGCACATGAGGGTCAGTGTCGGCGAGGCGTACGACTCGCCTCTACCGTACAATCGAAAGTGCATTCGGTCAATTCAGGCACGTTGCGTCGTCTTCGGGAGACCGTATGGAACCTGTGCTGCTGGTGGAGCCCCGCGACGGATGGGTGAAGCTCACGCTGAACCGCCCCAATCGCCTCAACGCCTTCAACGACGACTTGCATCTCGCGCTGGCGACGGCGCTCGGCGCCGCCGCGGCCGATACCACCTGTCGGGCGGTGCTGCTGACCGGCGCCGGCCGGGGTTTCTGCGCCGGGCAAGACCTGGCCGCGGTCGCGGCTGATGGCGACCTGGCGTCCACCATCGATCGCTTCTATAACCCGCTCGTCCGCCGCTTGCGCGCACTGCCCAAGCCCGTCGTCTGCGCGGTGAACGGTGTGGCGGCCGGGGCCGGTGCGAACATCGCCTTGGCCTGCGACATCGTCCTGGCCGCTCGTTCGGCGCAGTTCATCCAGGCGTTTGCGAAGATCGGGCTCGTGCCGGACTCCGGCGGCACCCATGTGTTGCCCCGGCTCGTCGGCGACGCCCGCGCGCGCGCGCTCATGTTGCTGGGCGAGCCCGTGAAGGCCGAACAGGCAGAGGCGTGGGGCCTCATCTGGAGAGTTGTGGACGACCAGGCCCTGCTCACGGAAGCCGAAGCCTTGACGGCACACCTGGCCACGCAGCCCACGTTCGGTCTGGCGCTGACCAAGGCCTTGCTCAACGCCTCGACCACCAACCCGTTGGACGTGCAGCTCGATCTCGAACGCGATGCCCAGGCACGCGCGGGCCGCACGTACGACCACGCCGAAGGCGTCCGCGCGTTTGCGGAGAAGCGCCCGCCGTCGTTCACCGGACGCGAGAAATGAGCGCGGCAGGTAGACGGCCTACACCTGATCGAAGTCGACGACGACGCGCGGGCTGCTGGGGTGGGCCTGGCACGTCAGCACGAAGCCGGCCGTGAGTTCCCAGGGCTCGAGCGAGTAGTTCACATCCATCGTGGCGGTGCCCTCGACCAGGCGCGCGCGGCACGAAGCGCACATCCCGCCCCTGCACGCGAAGGGCAGGTCGACGCCGGCGCGGAGGGCGGCATCGAGAATGGCCTCGCCGGCTGCCACTGGCACCTCGCGGCGTTTGCCGTCGATGATCAACGCGGCCACGTGAGCCGGTGGCGCCTCGGGCATGACGATCGCCGGCGGGCGGCGTGGCCGCCCACCCTCGGCCGAGACGAAGCGTTCGACGTGAATTGTCTCATCGGCCATGCCCAGGTCGCGCAGGGTGGCCTGGACGTCCGCGATCATCCCCGCCGGACCGCAGATGAACGCGTGGTCGATGGCCGTCGCCGACACCATCGTCGTGAGCAGGGCGCGTACCTTGGTGCTGTCGAGGTGCCCGTTCAGGATCGGCACGTCCTGTTCCTCGCGCGACAGCACGTGCAGCACCGACAGGCGCTGCAGATATCGGTCCTTCAACTCCGTCAGTGCCTCGCGGAACAGGACGTCGCTGCCCGTACGATTGCCGTAGAACAGGAAGAACCGGCTGGCGGGCTCGTGTTGCAGGACGGTCCGCAGGATGGACAGCACCGGTGTGATTCCGGAACCCGCGACGAAGGCGACGTACACGCCGCCCCCGTGCACCGAGGCGCCGAGGCCGAACCGGCCCGTGGGCGTCATCACCTCGAGCGTCTGGCCGACGCGCACGGTCTCATTCACCCAGCGCGAAAACAGGCCATCGTCGACCTGCTTCACCGCCACCCGCAGCTCGCCGTCGGCCGGAGCCGAGCAGATGGAATACGAGCGGCGGATGTCTTCACCATCGAGGGTCGCACGCACGGTGAGGTACTGGCCGGGCGTGAACGCATAATCCGCGGCGAGCGCCGCCGGCACGTCGAAGGCAATCGACACGGCCGTGTCGGTCTCGCGCGTCACGTCGCCGACGGTGAGCCGATGGAATCGCGGATGAGGCGTCGACATCCGTCCCGCCGTCAGTGACACTTGAAGTAGTCGAACGGCTCGAGGCAGTGATTGCAGCGCCACAGCGCCTTGCAGGCCGTGGATCCGAACGGCGCCAACTGCGAAGTGTCGGCGGACTTGCAGCGCGGACAGGCCACGGCGGCCGTGCGGAAGAGTGCCGTGCGGCCTTCGCCGTGCACTGGCGGCGCGATGCCGTAGTGGAGCAATTGTTGCCGCCCGGTCTCGGTAATCCAGTCGGTGGTCCAGGCCGGTGACAACACCGTCGTCACGCTCACCGGCGACAGGTGCGCTGCGGCCAGCGCCTGTTCGATCTCGGCCTGGATCGTGTTCATGGCCGGACAGCCACTGTAGGTCGGCGTGATCACGACCTCCACGTGGCCGTCGCTGACGACCACATCACGCAGGATGCCAAGGTCGGCAATCGAGATGACGGGGATCTCCGGGTCGACCACTCTGCTGGCCACACGACGCGCGGCGTCGCGAAGCGTGGCGAGAGCCAGATCGTCGGGCGGCGTCACCACGACGCTCCGGGATAGGACCGCTGCATGAACTGCAACTCGCTCAGCAAGTGGCCCAGGTGCTCGCTGTGGCGCCCGTCGCGGCCGCCCTGCTGCATCCAGCCATCGGCGGGCAGGGTCAGCGTGGCCTGTGCGACGACCCGCGTCACCGTCGCCCGCCACTCGTCGCGGAGCGCGTCCGCATCGACGGCGATGCCGCGGTCGACCAGGGCACGCTCGGAGGCATCGACCGTGAACATCTCGCCGGTGAAGGCCCACAGGTCCACGAGAGCCCCCTGCGCCCGCAGGTGGCTCTCCGGCGTGCCGTCGCCGAGGCGGATCACCCACTCCGCGGAGTGACGCAGGTGATACGCCGATTCCTTCTCGGCCTTGGCAGCGATGGCGCTGAGGGTGGCATCAGTGCTGGCCATGAGCCGGCGCCAATACACATCGATGAAGGCCGAGTAGAGGTACTGGCGGACAATCGTCCGTGCGAAGTCGCCATTGGGCTGTTCGACCAGCAGCACGTTGCCGTAGGCCGTGACGTCGCGAAGGTAGGCGTAGGCGTCTTCGTCGCGCCCCACGGCTTCGACCTCGGCGGCGTAGGCGTAGAGCGAGCGTGCCTGGCCGATGAGGTCGAGGGCCATGTTGCTGAGGGCCATGTCCTCTTCCATCATCGGCGCGTGGCCACACCACTCGGACAGCCGGTGTCCGAGGATCAGCGCGTCATCCGCGCGTCTCAGCGTGTAGCGCAGCAGCGGCGAGTCGGTGACGGTGATCGAACCGGTGTCCATCGTGGCCTCGGACTACATGTGTCCGACGTCGTCTGGCACGTCATAGAACGTCGGGTGACGGTACACCTTGGAGTCGGCAGGGTCGAACATCATGTGCTTGTCCGACGGGTCCGAGGCCGTGATGGCGCTCGAGGGCACCACCCAGACCGAGTTGCCCTCACCCCGGCGGGTGTACAGATCGCGCGCCGCCTGCACCGCCAACGTGGCGTCGGCCGCGTGCAGCGAACCGACGTGTTTGTGCGCCAGGCCGGTGCGGCTGCGAATGAAGACTTCCCAGAGCGGCGTGGTCGGACCTGCCATGTGCCCTCCTAGGCGGCGCCGGTCGCGGCGGCCGCCCCCTGGCGTTGCTTCTCGGCGAAGGCCAGTGCGGCCGCGCGGACCCAGGTGCCGTCCTCGTGCGCGGAGCGACGAGCGGCCAGCCGCTCCCGGTTGCACGGGCCGTGGCCCGCCAGCACCCGCTTGAACTCGGTCCAGTCGATTGGCCCGAAATCCCAATGCCCGCTCGCCTCGTCGAAACGCAGGGCGGGATCGGGCAGCGTCAGTCCGAGGAACTGGGCCTGCGGCACGGTCGCGTCGACGAACTTCTGGCGCAGGGCATCGTTGGCGAAGCGCTTGATCTTCCAGCGCGTGGAGGTGTCGGAATGCCGGCTTTGCGCATCTGGCGGACCGAACATCATCAGGCACGGCCACCACCAGCGATTGAGTGCGTCTTGCGCCATGGCGTTCTGACGGTCCGAACCGCGCGCCAGCGTGAGCATGATCTCGTAGCCCTGCCGCTGGTGGAACGACTCTTCCTTGCAGACGCGGATCATCGCGCGGGCGTAGGGGCCGTACGAGCAGCGGCACAGCGGGATCTGGTTCATGATGGCCGCGCCGTCCACCAGCCAGCCGATGGCGCCGATGTCGGCCCAGGTGAGCGTGGGGTAGTTGAAGATGGACGAGTACTTCGCCTTGCCCGACAGCAGTTCGTCGACCAGTGTCTCGCGCGTCACGCCCAGTGTCTCGGCGGCGGCATAGAGGTACATGCCGTGGCCGCACTCATCCTGCACCTTGGCGATGAGCGCCACCTTGCGGCGCAGCGACGGGGCGCGGGTGATCCAGTTGCCCTCCGGCAACATGCCGACAATCTCCGAGTGCGCGTGCTGCGAGATCTGGCGGACGAGCGTCATGCGGTAGGCGGCCGGCATCCAGTCGTTGGGCTCGATGCGTTGCTCGTCGTCGATGCGCGCCTGGAAGCGCGCGGCGAGCGCGTCGTCCTCAGGCGTGGCGGTATCTGCGACCTGCTGGTTGAGCGACTGCGAATACATCTGGGCTCCCCCGGAAACTACGATCATATGTACCTCACGCGCGGGTCACATGTCAGCGGTTCTGTGCCGGGACCTCGCTGGCTGACGGCCAGTGCTCGATGGCCTGGACGAAGCGTGTCAGCCAGGCATTGGTCTGCGCGCCGTCGATCGCGCGGTGGTCGATGGACAGCGTCACGTAGCTCATAGGCCTGATGAGGATGGCATCTGTGCCGTGCACCTCGCGCACGACCACGCGTGTCTGCACCGCGCCAACGCCGAGAATCGCAGCTTGGGGCTGGTTGATCACGATGGGCACGGCGGTCAGCGATCCGGAGACGCCATGATTCGAGATGGTGAAGGTGCCGCCCTGGATGTCGGCCGGGCTCAGCGTGCCGGCGCGGGCCGCCGCGGTCGTGTGTTGCAGACGCGCCGCGACGTCGATGAGCGACAACGTCTGTGCGCGATGGACGACCGGCACGATGAGTCCCTTGTCGCCGAGAGCCGTGCCGACGCCGATGTTGACGTCGTCGAACACTTCAAGGAAGTCGTCGTGCCAGCGGCTGTTCACGACCGGCACGGCCGTCATCGCCTGCACGGCCGCCATCACGAAGTAGGCCGTGAGCGTCAGGTGGACGTCTTGCTGCTGGAACGCGGCCTTGTGCGCATCGCGGTGGGCGAGGATGGCGCCGAAGTCGGCCTCGAAGAGCGCAGTCACGTGGGGTGCGGTTGCGAGCGAATGCACCATGTGCTCGGCGATGCGCCGGCGCATCGCGCTGTGCGGCACCCGCGTCCCGGCGCGTGGGCTCGCCACAGGCGTCTGCGCGCGCGCGACGCCTACGGCCCCAGCGTGCGGTAGCCGCGTGGTGACTGAGGCGCGGCGACGGCGGTCGGCTTCGCGTTCGATATCGCCGCTCGTGAGGCGGCCGCCTCGGCCCGTGCCGGTCAACCCGGCGGGGTTCATGTCGGTATCGATGAGCAGGCGACGGACCGACGGAGAGAGCCGGAGTGCGGGATCGAACGACGCGATGGTGCGCAATGGAAGAGTTGCGGGGACACGGACGACTCCCGGCGCACCGGCCGCGACGGCTGCGGCCGGAGCCTCGGCCGGCGCGACGCCGACACTGATGCGCCCAAGGACGGCGCCCTTCTCGGCTTCTCGCCCGTTGGGGATGAGGATCTCCGCAAGCACGCCGGCCACTGGTGCGGCTACTTCCATGGCCACCTTGTCGGTGTCGAGCTCGAGCAGCGGCTCGTCGGCCTCGACGCGGTCGCCCACCTGCTTCAGCCACGCCTTGACGGCGGCGGTGGTGCCTTCCTGTTCGACCGGCGCCAGGACGTCCACCAGAGACACGTCAACGGCACTCATCTCAGAATTCCAGCATCTCGAGGGCCTTCGCGCGAATGCGCGCCACCGACGGCACCACCGCATCGAGCAGCACGGCGTTGTGGGGGCTGGGGATGTCGGGCATCGTCAGCCTGGCTACCGGGGCGTCCAGGGACATGAACGCCTCGTCGGCGACGGTTGCGACGATCTCGGCGCCGAATCCGCCCGTGCGCAGGTCCTCGTGCACGACCAGGCAGCGGCGCGTCCTTCGGACCGACGCGAGGACGGCCTCGCGGTCCCACGGCATCAGGGTGCGGAGATCGATCACCTCGATGCTCTTCCCGCTGGCCGCTTGTAGCTGGATCGCCGCGTCCTCGGCCCGTTCCACCATCGCCCCCCACGTCACGATGGTGAGATCTGACCCGGGCATCGTGACCTTCGCGCGGCCAAACGGCAGCACGTAGCCGTCCCCCGGGTAAGGCCGTCGTGCCCAGGCCGCATCGAGCATCGCGCGGTGCTCCAGGAACATCACCGGGTCGTCGCCACGAAGTGCCGCACGCAGCAGGCCGACCGCATCCTCGGCGTTCGAGGGCACGGCCACCTTCCAGCCGGGGGCATGCACGAACTGCACCTCGTTGGTCTGGCTATGCCACGGGTCGCCGCACTTGAAGAACCCGATGGGCATGCGGAGCACCACGGGCGCGGCAAAGCGATTGTGCGTGCGCCACCGCAGCGTCCCGCAGTCGTTGATCTGCTCGGCGGCCGGGTCGGCGTACTTGCGGAACTGGATTTCCGGGACGGGCAGCAGGCCGGCCAGCGCCATCCCGACCGCGCGTCCGACGATGCCCTCTTCCGAGAGACTGGTGTCGAAGACGCGCGCGACGCCGTGCTTGGCCTGCAGGCCGAGCGTCACGGCGTGCACGCCGCCTTTGGGGCCGACATCCTGGCCGAAGACCACCATGCGAGGATTGAGCGTCAGTTCGTGGTCGAGTACCCGTCGCACGGCCGTCACCATGTTCAGCCGCAACCCCTCCGGCGTCGGCACGTCGCTGCCGGGCCGTGAGGTGTCGCCGTCACCGCGCAGCCCACCCTGTTGCTGAGGCTCTGCTTCGGAGAACACGAACCTGGTCACCTCCGATGGCTCGGAGACGGGCCGTGCCTCCGCGATGGCGCGCGCAGATTCGACCTCCGCCTCGGCCGCCGCGGCAATGGCGTCCCACTCGGCTGGGCTCATGTGCGAGGGAACGAGCAACGCCCGCAGCTTCGGCAGCGGATCGCGCGCCCATTCGGCAGCCACCACCTCGGGCGACTTGTAGGTCTGCGTGTCCTGGAAACTATGCCCTTCAAGGCGCGGCACGCTCAGCCGCAGCAGGCAGGGACCGCGGCGCCCGCGGACATGCGCCAGCGCCTGGTCGATGAGGTCGAGCGCCTCGGTCGGCTCCGTGCCGTCGCCACTCAGCACGTGCAGGTTGGCGAAGCTGGCCAGGTTGGCGGCGATGTCGGCGCCCGGTGTCTGAAACGTCCCCGGCACCGAGATGCCATAGCCGTTGTCCTCGATGAAGAACAGCACCGGCAGCCTCTGGGTCGTCGCGATCGTGAGCGCCGACCAGAAGCCGTTGGTCGCCACCGAAGCGTCACCGCCCAGCACCACACCGATGGCTCGTGCGTAGTGGTCGTCCTCGAGGACCTGGTGACGGTAGTCGAGGGCCTGCGCCCACCCGACGATCGGCGTGTACTGCGCGCCGACGCCGCCGCACATCGGCAACGCCGCCGGCCCGTGAGGGTTGGGGTAGTTGAAGACGACTCCGATGTCGCGACCGTCGGAGTAGCCGCCGGCCCGCGCCATCGAAGAGCCAAGCGCGTCGGCCAGCGGCACGCCCAGCGCCAGCAGCAGGGGACGGGAGCGGTAGTAGCCGCACGCGCCGTCATGCCTGTCGGTCAGCCCCAGGCCGAGAAGAATCTGGGCCAGGTCGTGCCCGCGGGCTGAGAACTGGTAATGGACCTTCTTTTCCGGAACCAGCACCTTCTCTTCCAGATCGTCGAGGGCTCGCGAGACGTGGAGCAGGTGCACGACCTTCGACCAGTCGCGGGCCGCGCTGGCCTTCGACACCGGACGGGTTCGTTCAAACACCGAGCTGACCATGCGCAAGAACCTCCGAACCGACCGGGAGCTGCGTGCCGCAAGTGAGGGCGACCAAATGACGGTACACCTGAGAGCGGGGTGAATGTTTTCTTTCGTGTTCAAATATGAATATAAATAGGTTTGTATCGGCTATTATGTAGCTATTGCAGGTATATTGTGCCTTGCTCGAGCTGAAACTCGAGGTGAGACCGTCCGGAACGCGAGGCCCCATGTCCGACACCCACGTCACGCTCGACGCCCATGAGCGCGCCATCCTCATCGCGCTGCAGGCCAACTGCCGCTATACCGTTCAGGAACTCGCCGCTCTCATCGGCCTGTCGGCGTCGCCGACCAGGCGACGACTGAAGAGCCTCGAGCAGCGGGGCGTGATCAAGGACTACGTGGCGCGCATCGACGCCGCCAAGATCGGCTACCACGACACGGTGTTCGCGCATGTCACCCTGAGCCAGCACAATCGCGCGGCCATTGGCGCCTTCGAAGACACGATGATGCGACGGCCCGAGGTGCTGGACGTCTATTCGATGACGGGCGATGCCGACTACTTGATGCGGGTCGTGGCGCGCAGCACGCGCGAGTACGAACGCTTCCTGAAGGAAGCCGTGTTCACGAGCGTGGCGGTGCAGCAAATCAAGTCGAACTTCGCGCTGCGCGAGATCAAGAGCACGGTGGCGATTCCGGTCGCCGACGAGTAAGCGAGTACCGCCGCGGGCGAACCCGGCCCGCAGGGCGGGAGCGCCAGATGGCGACGCCCTCGCCAGTCGGCGCGAGCACGCTATCGTCCGCTTTGGGCAGCGTCACCTCGAGCGACAGTTGGGCGGTCGCGCCCGGCCGGATGAGCGCGGTCTCAACCGTCGCCGTCAACGCCGCGCGCGGCCGTTGGGACTGCGCGCCGAGCGGAGCCACGGCCAGCGCGAGAGCACACAAGAGCAGGTATCGGCGATACATGTCGCAGCTCTGTACGGTCAACTCGTAGACCTACCGAGACGCCCCGGGCGCACGCTCCGCGAGGAGCTTCTCGACCAACGCCGTAACCTCCTTTTCCGCCTCCTTGTAGAACTCGCCGCTGCCCGGGCTTGGAAACCCCGCGTGCACGGCGCGGACGCGGCCGTCGCGCCCGACGAAGAACGACGTCGGGAACGCGTCGAGGTTGCTGGCCTGCGGCACCTTCTCATTCAACTGGTCCGGGTTGCCCGGGACGAGCACGGTGTAGTCGATGCCGTAGGTGTCGTTGAATGCTCTCAGTCGGGCGAGGCCTGGCTGCTGTTCGGTCTCCTCAAACGACAATCCGACAATCTCGAAGCCCTTGGCTTTGTACTTCTTGTAGAGCGCCACCAGGAACGGCGTTTCGTCGTGGCAGTTGGGGCACCAGCTGCCGGCGATGTTCACGAGCAGCACTTTGCCCTTGTACTTCGCGTCGGTATTCGATTCGATCTCGCCCTCGAGATTGGGGAAGCTGAACCGAAAGGGTTCGTTCGGATCCTTCATGCTGGTGTACAGGTTCGGGTCGGTCGGCGTGCCGAGCGACCGGGCCGTGGCCTCGCCCTGGCGAGCGGCCAGCATGCCGGGCTGCTTGTTCTGGCTGATGGTGAGCGTGCCATCGGCGTTCGGCGTCACCTCGACCAGCAGCGGCCGCGACCCGGAGAAGTGACCGAGCACGAACTTGCCGTCCTTGAAGGAGCCGTACATCGTCCCCGTATCGCCATCGATGCGCAGGATCGTCGCCGTCACCTGTGACCCCTTCTGTTCGGCGATGAAGCGCCAGGCGGATTCGGCCCTCCGACTCTTCGCCTGCACGATCCAGACACCGTCAATCGAAGGAGCCTTGACGTGTGACGCGACCGCCGTGGCCTGCGCGGCCGTGAAGGGCAGCGGGTTACCGCGGCCCTTGGGTCGTTCGTATTGCCCAGTCAGCACGCCGTTTGTGAACGTTGCCCTGAGCGTCGAACCGTACTGGCCGAAGGTGAACTCGACCCTGTCGCCCTCGATCGCGCTCGCGGTGGAGGTGATGCGGAGATCGCCATTGAGGAATGACGCTCTCGTCTTACCGCCAGCATTCGTGATCTCGAATGGGAATGGCACGTCGATGGGCGTAGTGACGCCGCTGATGTTGGTGCTGACCGTGACGGTCCCGTCCCACTTGCCAGCCAGCGACCTGGTGTCTTGCGCCAGCACGAGGGCCGGGGCGGCCACGGCAACCGCCGCCGCCACCATCCAGTGCCAGAACTGCTGTGTCTTCATCACGCCACCCTTCTTCTTGGCACCCCCTGAAGGGGGCCCCACAGTACGTCACGTCCGAAAAGAAAAAGCCCGGAAAGCTCTCTACGCCTTCCGGGCCGGACCTTGCGAAAACTTGTTCGTGCTGAGGAGAACTCTAGGGCTGCACGACCCAGGAAGACACAACGCAGCGGTCGGAGGCATGTTCTCCGCAGCAACAACACGCGCAGGCCAAGGCTGGCTCGGACACCACGGTGAGCTTCACATGGGTCTCCAGACATGTCAAGCGGGCGTGGCCTCCTACGCGTGCGGAGCAAGGTTGTCGACCGACGGCGCGCTCGACGCGAAAACCCTTGAGGCGATTGATGAAAGAGTGGTGAGCCCGGTAGGAATCGAACCTACAACCAACAGATTAAGAGTCGTCGGAAGAGCCATCGCGCGACGTCGCAGATCGCGATTTGCTGAATGATTTGACGACGGGTGGTAGCGCCAGATGACGCTTCGCACGGAAGTTGTGCCACACAGTGCCACACGCCGAGTCACGGCGAGCCGAAGGGGCTAGAATGACCGTAATGTCATCTGCCGACCGCAGTGCCGCGGCGCGAGCGGAAGGGCGTCGTTCTCGATGGAGCGGCGGTCGGGCATCCTTTGCCGACGCCGCTGCGCAGGACGTGGTGTTCTGGCAGCAGGTGCCGGGCGGCGAGCGTCTCGACGCGGTCTTCGCCCTCGCGATGGAATGGTATGGAGCAGCACGGGCCGAACCTTCCGCTGGACTTCGTCGATCTGCTGGCGGCGTTCGGCAGCGCTGAGGTTCGCTATCTCATCATCGGCGGCTACGCCGTGGGCTACCAACGACCGTCCGCGCACGACGAAGGATCTCGACATCCTGCTCGATCCTGCACCCGAGAACATCCGTCGCGCCTGTCGTGCCTTGCTCGAGTTCGGTGCTCACGTCGACATTGCGGCCCATCTGGAGGCCGCGGTCGACGACGAAGTCGTGTGGATGGGACGTCCGCCCGTCAGGGTCGATTTGCTCAAGGACGCGCCTGGAGTGGACTTCGCAGACGCGTGGGCGCGTCGGGTTGCCGGTGTCTGGAACGGCGTCCCCGTTATCGTGATCTCTCGCGACGACCTGATCCGTTCGAAGCGCGCGTCTGGGCGGGAACAGGATCTGATCGACGCGCGAAACCTCGAACGCTCCGGCCCGCGAGAGCCGTAGGAGCGCAGCGCGCCGATCGGTCGTGCGGCACCCGAGTCGCCTGGTTGGGCTTCGTGCCGTCTGACGGGAGGCGTGCGGCGGTTACCGACGCTCGCGGCCGTGGAAGACACGCAGCATCAGGACGACGTTGCCGTCGTAGCGGTACTGGAGTGCATAGATGCCACCGAGGACCGTCAGCACGATCTCTCGGTACTCGCGGCGATTTCCGAGCGGGCGTCCCAATTGCGGATGGCGCCGGAGCACGTCGGTGCGTGCGACCAGTTCACCGCCGACGCGGGCTGCGAGTTCTGGGAACTGGTCGTGCAGGAAGGTGGCAAATCGGTCGAGATCGGCGAGCGCGTCGACCGACCACTCGATCTCTACTGGCCCGGCCACGGACGGAACCCTGGCGTGCCCCACGTCCGGAGCCACTGCACCACGCGCTCCTGGGGAACCCGGGAGTCGGGCGTGGCCCTGTTGGCGCGGCGATCGAGTTCGTCGATCTCACCGGCGTCTGCGTCGCGCGGCGTGCCGTCGAGTGCCGCCAGTTCAGCGATCAACTGGGGAACGGTTACGCCGAGCTCCGCGGCTCGCACCTGGAGCACGTCGGCGGTGTGCTGGTCGATATCGATGCTTACGCTCGCACCCATGACACCAGAATAACCGATTCCCGAACACACGAGATGATCACCAGGAACGCCGTCAAGATTGCGGCATCACTGAAGCCCGGCGGCGTGGTGGTCGTCGAAGGCATGCAGTATGGGGCTATGGGGACCGGAGTCGGCGGCGCCGCGTACGGCTATCGGCCGAACGAGTTGCTGCGGGCCTTCGACGGGTTGCGGGTCGTGTTCTACGAAGAGGCCATGGCACCGCCCTATTGGATGCCCCGGTCCCTCGCCGTTCCGATCGTCCGTTTTGCAGCGATGCGCTGAAGCTGGTGCCTGCGACTACTCGTTGTTGTGCGGCCTGTCGCGTCGTTGGAAAGCGCCGACCGCCACTTCGGTTTGCCAGGAGCTGCTGAAACCGCAGCTCGTTGCGTTTGCGCCCGCCCGTCAGACGGCGTTGCGGGTGGCCGACCCGCTCGTGCTGGCCGTTGCGCTGTGCGTGCTGGCGCTCGTCTTCGCGCTTGGCTGCGCCCTCCCGATACGGCGAGCCGTGGCGTGTCCCCGGCTGACGTGCTCCGGCAAGAATAGACAACGGGCCACCAACGCCTCCGCCACCTGGCACGTTTGGAAGAATATGGACGCCGTATCAACGCCAGCGGCCGTGTCGATGATCCCGGCCGGCGCGGAAAATCGTCTGGCACTGCTGTTCGATACCCACTACGACCGCCTCTACCGCCTTGCCAGGCGGCTGAGCCCGAGCGCTGACGACGCCCTTGACCTGGTGCAGGACGCGTTCCTGCGCGTGGCTGGTGCGCCGCTGATGGTGCCGATTGGCGTCCGCGCTGAAGAGG
>JANORI010000705.1:0-5866 GCA_031415235.1 Acidobacteriota bacterium
TCGTCTTGGAGACAGCCTTACGGTCTTGGCCTTACGGTTTTTGGCTGTTGCGGGCCACGCGGCGATGGAACACAATCCGCCCTCTGACGCCCCCTGCACCACACTTCGTGATGACCGAGGCGCCTGTGAAGGAGATGCAGCGATGCGACATCTGTCCCCCCTCACGCTCGGGTTCATCTTGTCTGCGGTGCTCGGACTGGCGCGCGCCGGAGCGGCGCAGTCCGCGCCTTCCCCCAGGCTCGTGGAGGATCCCACGAACACGGCCGTCGGCCAGAATGCGCTCGCGGCCAACACGTCCGGAAGTGCCAACACGGCCAGTGGCGCCGAGGCGCTCCTCTCGAACACGATCGGCTTTGCCAACACGGCCAACGGGTATCAAGCGCTCCTCGCCAACACTGACGGCGTCGCCAACACGGCCAGCGGGTCGAGCGCGCTCTACCAGAACACCTCGGGCAACGCCAACTCGGCCCACGGCGATTCGGCACTCTACTCGAACACGACGGGCCACGAAAACGCCGCCAGCGGCGCCTCGGCGCTGTTCTCGAACACCTCGGGCAACTTCAACACGGGCACCGGCGTGCTGGCGCTTTACAACAACACCACGGGCACCGACAACACCGCCAATGGCCACGTGGCGCTGCTCACCAACGCCACCGGTGTCGGGAACACGGCCAGCGGCGCGGCTGCGCTCTACAGCAACGACGCAGGCTCGGCCAATACGGCCAATGGCGCGTTTGCGCTGTTCAACACGACGGGCTTCAACAACACGGCAGTGGGCCACAATGCGGGAGCCAGCGCGACGACCGGAAATCACAACGTGTTCCTCGGCGCGCAGGTGATCGGCGACGCAGCTGACGCGAACACGATCCGCATCGGTAACCCCTACAACGGCGGGGCCGGGCAGGACCGCACGTTCATCTCCGGGATTCGCGGCACGCAGTTGACCGGCAGCGCCGTGCAGGTCTTCATCGACGCCAACGGGCAGTTGGGCACGCTCACGCCCCCCATCGCCAGCGGCTCGGGGACCTCGCCCGTGTCGTTCGCCCTCCAGCAGCAGGTGCAGGAGCAGCAGGCGATCAATGCGGAGCAGCAGGACACCATCGCCGCGCTGCGCGCGCGGCTCGCCCGCCTGGAGGCGCTCGTGCAGACGGCGTCGCGCCGCAGGTAGACGCGCCGTAGGTAGACGCGCCGAACCCGTTTTTCCACCTCATGCAGCCTGATGATTTCATCGACGGTGAGCATGTGCTTTCCGGCCTGCAGGACAGCACGCCCCCAGCGTTCGAGACCGTTGCGCGGGGGGCGTTCTCCTTCGGTCTGGAAGCTGGCGCGGCTGTCGGCAAGCAGCAGGAAGCTGGCGGCGCGCAGTGGACGCGGCCCGAGTGATGCGATAGCATCAGATGCATGCGAACCACGCTGGACATCGAAGACGACGTGCTTCAGGCGGCCAAGGAACGGGCGCAGCGGGAGGGTCGAACGGCTGGTCAGGTCTTGTCGGAGCTGGCACGCCGCGGGCTGGCGGGGCCAGGGGCCCGGGGCCGATAACGGGCCTTCCGTCACCCCCTACGCTAAAGAGAAACTCGCGCTCATCCCACAACATGCTGTGGGCCACCGGTCGCATCAGCGCAAGCCATGTTTCATGCATCGGGGTGCGTCGGAGACGCGTGAGGCACTAATGTTTCCTATCGACTGAAGGGAAACGTGGTTCACGTGAATGTCACGGCGCCGCTGAACTGGCGGCCGTCGTGTAGGTCCATATGTCTCTGTGCCACGGGCTGTGCCACGGGCAGCAAGCCGCAAAAAACGGCTGTGCCACGGGCTGTGCCACGGGCAGCAAGCCGCAAAAAACGGCCCTGCGTTGGGGAGGCCAGGGTCTGAGAATGGGCGTTCTGTCACCCTCCACCAGACCGCGCTAAAGAGAAACTCGCCCTCACGCCACAACATGATGTGGGCCGGCATTCGGATCAGCACCAGCGGCGTTTCGTCCATCGGGGTGCGTCGAAGACGCGTGACGCACTAATGTTGCCTATCGTCTCACCCTCGACCGCGCGTTCCGTGGGAAGGCCGGGTCGCTCATCCTGCTCCAAGACGCGTAGTCCCTGAGTGGGCGGCCGCCACCCTACGACGTTGCGAACGGCGTCTCCAGCGACCGGCTCTGCGGCGTCATCAGCTCCGCGCCGTTCTCGGTGATATACATGTCGTCTTCGAGACGCACGCCGAACTCGCCGCGGATGTAGATGCCGGGCTCGTCGCTGAAGACCATGCCCGGCGCCAGCGGCAGCCGGTTGCCCTTCACGAGATACGGCCACTCGTGACCGTCCATGCCCAGGCCGTGGCCGACGCGGTGCGTGAAGTACTTGTAGCCGGGACCGTAGCCGCCGTCTTCGATGACCTTGCGCGCGGCGGCGTCCACCACTTCGCAGGGCACGCCGGGCCGGGCCGCCTCGAGCGCCGCGGTCTGCGCCGCGAACTCGAGATCGAACACCTGCTTCATCTTGTCGGTGGCCTTGCCGAGCACGAACGTGCGGCTGATGTCCGACTGATAGCCTTCCACCGCGCAACCGCCGTCAATCAGGATGATCGTGCTTTCCTTGATCACCTGGGGCTGGATGGAGCCGTGCGGCAGGGCCGAGAACTCCGCCGTCTGTGCAGAGGCGTAGCCGGGATAGCCGAGGCGCGCGTGGGCCTGGGCGATGAGGCCCTGGAACTCGCTCTGCGTCATGCCTTCTTTGAGCGACTTGTAGGCCGCCTCATAGGCCTTGAGCGTGACGGCGCAGGCGAACTTCATGAGGTCGAGTTCGTGCTGGTCCTTGTAGATGCGGCAGCCGCCGGTCACCGGCGTGCCGCTCACGAGCGCGATCGACGGTGCGGCCTTGACCACGCCGTCCACGAACATGTGTCGCACCGTTTCCTCGACGCCCAGCCGGCCCGTCGCGATGCCCCGGTCCTTCAAGCCCAGCGCGAGCCGCTCGTACGGGCTCTCGTGCTCTTCCCAGGTCCGGACATCCGCGGTGCCGGTGAACGGGCTGGTCGCGAACTGCTCGCGGGCGCGCTCTTCCTCGAAGGCCGGGCAGACCACGAACGGCTCGCCGCTCTTCGGAATGACGAGCGAGAAGAGGCGTTCGCTGAGGCCCCACTGGATGCCGCTGAAGTAGACGAGCGAGGTGCCGCCGGTGAGCATCAGCGCGTCGATCTTCTGCTCGGCCATCAGGCGCCGGGCCTTCTCCACGCGCCCCTTGCGCTCGTCGCGCGTGATGGGCTTCGCCGTGCCGCGCATCGAGGCCAGCGCGGCGATGGGGGCCGGCAGCGGCGCGGCCTGTTCGGCGCCGTCGGCGGTGCGTGTGGTGGCGAGCGCGCCGGCGGCGAGCGCGCCGGACGTAAGCAGCGAGCGGCGGGAAATCATCGAGAGCTCCTTGGGGCGGGGCACGACCGACAGAGTAGTCAATGGCGGCGGCACCTGCTCACCACACTGTCTCAACCAGCTTGGAGCGACGGATCGTCCCGTCGCGCGTCACGAGTGCACTGCCGGCTTCGAGGGCGGTTGCGACGATGAGGCGGTCGGCCGGATCACCGTGGAATCCAGCCAGGCTGCTCGCCCTCACAGCGACACGCGGCGTCAGGGGCAGCAGGGTGACGCGTGGCGTGGCCAGGGCGACATCGAGCCACTCGAGCACGCCGCGGTCCAGTGACACTCGCCCGCGGTGCACCGCCGCTGCCACTTCAAGACAGCAGATCGCCGGCACACCAACGGCGTCTGCGTCCTCGATGCGGCGGGCGGCCATGCGGCCAAGCCGCCAAGCCGCGCCATGCCGCCGAGCCACCACAGCCAGGCGTGAGTGTCGAGCACGATCATCGGTCGAGGTTCCAGTCGCCGAGAATGGGCCCCACAATGTCACCGAGCGTGCGGACCGACCCGCGAAGGCTCTTGGGCGCCGCGGGCACTGCCGGCACCAGGGTCGCGACGGGCTTGCCCCGCTTCGTCACCGTGAGGGGCTGCCGCGTTTCGGCGACTTCGTCGAGCAGGGCCAGGCACTCCGCTTTGAAGCGGGCAGCGCTGATCGATCGAGGCGGCGTCGACATGGTCACAGTATGTGACCACTGTGACGGTGCGTCAACCGAGGCTGGACGTACCGAGGTCGGACGTCACCTGGACGCCGCGCCCGGGCTCGAAGGAAGCAGGGCGCGCCAATCCTGGTGGACGAACAAGCGGTCTCTCACCGTGGTGTTGCCCTCCTGGACGAAGAGAATGCTCTCGTCGGGAAGCATCGCGAACGTTTGTCGGCTGCCTGCGGGGAAGGCCTTGTTCTTGACATACGGCACGGACTGGACCGCCGACACCCGGAGTGGAGGGCCGGTGACGTCCACCATCTCGAGGCCGCCGGTGGCATTCGAGAAGAACAAGCGGCGGCCGTCGCTCGACCAGTGCGGTTCCAGTCCGCTGCATCAGTCGTGACACGAATCGTTGGCTCAGGCCGATCCAGCGGCCTCACGTAGACCTCGTAGCGGCCGCTGTAGTCGCTCGCATAGGCAAGGTGCCGCCGCGTGGGCTCCACAGTGACGTAGCTCATGGCCGGCGACTGCTCGAATGTCGGGACGGGCCGGACGCCGGCCGAGCCAAGCGTGTGCTCCAGAATGCCCTGCCTCGAAAGGTCTTTGAGCAGCAAGGACGGTGTGCCTGGCAGCCAGTCCAGCGGCGTTTGAGATCGCGGTGGACCACGCCGGCCTCGTGCGCCGCCTCCAGGCCGTCCGCAATCTGCACCGCGATTTCGATGGCACGCGCCGAAGCGCTACCCGAGTTTCACTCCAGGCATGCGTTCGAAATCCTTCGGGTTGGACGTGGCCAGGGTCGCTCCGGCCTCGAGGGCGCACGCCGCGATCAGGCAGTCGTTCAGTGTGCCTCGCCGGCGCCCCGACGCGTTGAACAACTCGGCCGCCAGGTGGGCATGCGAGGCCGTCAGGGGCACGGCTTCACCGAGCATGGCTGCCGCATGCCGACCGGCCTCTTCGGACAGTGGACCACACAGGAACTCTGCCCACGCGATCGCTGAGATCGCGACGTCTTCGTTGTGCTGCAGCCACGCGCGCAGGCGGTCAGCCTCGCGCCCCTCCCCCCGCACAGCCTGAATGAGGAAGCTCGTGTCGAGATGAATCACCGAGCCCGCTGCTCCGAGCGGATCGAGGAACGACGCCTATCCGCGCGCTGTTCACGTTGCCACTTCGCCATGACCGCCGGCGCGAGACGAGCCTCGCGTTGCAGGGCGTCCAACGAAGCAATTCTGGTCGCAACCGCCGAACGGCCGGCGGCCTGGCGAATGGCGCGCCGCAGCGCCTCGGACTTGGACACGTCCCAGTGCTGAGCCAGCCGGTCGAGCGTTCGCTTCGTCTCCACGTCGACGGTGTACGTCGCCTTGATCGAAGGTATGGCCATACCTCGATTATAGGGCCTCGGAGGGCACGAACTCGAGCTCAGTCGGTCGACGGAGCGTCCGCAACCTTCACGCAGCCTTCGGCGCTGATGAGTCGGCCCATGGCCGCGATGAGGTAAGGTCGAAAGGTCATGCCTCGCTCGCGACCGGCGCGCCTTCTGCTCGTGTTTCTCTGCACCTGCGTGATGGCGGCGTGTGCCTCGCTCGGCGAGCTCGCACGCATGGTCCAGCCGCCACGCTTTGCCGACGCGGACCAACGGCGCGACGAGGTGCGCCTGCTGGCCCCGTCGCGCGATCGGCCCCTGGGCGGCGCGGCACTGCGCGTCTGGGCCCGGGTCTCGAACCCCAACCCGTTCGGGCTCACGCTGAGCACCTTGCGCGCGGACCTGTCGCTCGAAGGCGCACGCGCCGCCACTGGCGATTTTCCGCTGGGCCTGCCGTTG
>JANORI010000706.1:0-8106 GCA_031415235.1 Acidobacteriota bacterium
CACGGGCCGAAGTTTCACGACGCGTTTGGTGCGGGTCTCGGCCACATAGATCGACCCGTCTCGCCCCACGGCAAGGTCGTGAACGGCGTTGAACACCGGGTCGTTGGGCGTGCCGAAACCGATAGCCGCGACGACCTTCCACTGGCGGTCGAGCTTCAGCACACCCGTGTGCCGGGTGTCGTAATCCGCGCGCCGGATTCCGACATACAGCGCACCCTCGGCACCTGCCGCCACACTGAACACGCGGCCGGTAGTCTGAGCATCCACGACGCCCCTCCATTGCCGCCTGAACGTGCCCGTGCCGTCGAAGAGTTGCAATCGCGAGTTTTCCCGGTCGGCGACGACGACGTCGGTGCTGCCGGGCACGAGACTGAGGCCGTGCGGGTTGCTGAACTCGCCCTCACCGACGCCTTTCTTCCCCCATTCCCGCAGCCACGTTCCATTCCTGTCGAAGAGCGCCACGCGGCTGTTCACGTAGCCGTCCGACACATAGAACGATCCGTCCGGGCGAATGGCGACGTCGGTGGGCTGGTTGAAGTGCGTCGCGTCCCACTTCCCGACGCGCGCCTCGCCAACGGCCAGTATCAGCTGGCCGTCGTGGGAGAACTTGAACACCTGATGCAGCCCCACGTCGGTGAGGAAGACGTTGTTCGCGGCATCGATTGTGATGCCGTGGGGCACGAGAAAGGTATTGGCGCCCCACGCACGAATCAGCCGTCCTGACTCGGCGTCGATCTCGAGCACTGGAGCCTCTGTGAGTGTCTCGGTCGCTGCGGTGTCGAATCCCCGGCCGGGCCGATGGAACACGAACACGTGGCCGCTCGTGTCGATGGCAACACCGGCTGTTTCGCCCATGTGCACGCCGGCCGGCAGTTGGGGCCAATCCTTGACCTCTTCGTAGCGGACGGTCGGCGGCGCCGCTGTGATGGCCGCAAGTCGATGGCCGCCAGGCATGACGGCTCCCAGGGCAAGCGCTGCCACAGCCATGGTGCCCAGCATGAGGGTGACGCGGCCGCGGAGACCTCTTCCCGGGCGATTCATCGTTCGACGCCGCTCGAGATGCACATGGCGGGGATCCTACGTCGAATCAGGTCCGGCGCCGCGTCGCGGCTGGCCTTGCCCGTGCGCCCGCTCTCATCCTCGGGGTGCCCTGGTTGCCGAACGGACTACACTCACCGCCGGACTGCCGCAGCTCGTGGCCTTGAGGCGCTGCATCTGCGCTGGACAGCAGGTCCAGATCGTCGAGGCGCTGACCACCGGCGATGATCTCGCCGTAGCCTTCCGACGCGAGCACGTCCACGCACAGCGCCGCATCGGCTCGTGGAAATGTGTAGATCATGCGTCCTCGTAGCATGATTTGCATGTTTCCACAGCCGTTGGCGCTGTATCCGGATGAGATTACACGTGAGGTGACACAGGTGACACGACCGTGGCAACGAACCCGTTCAATTGACGTGCTTGACTACCTGAGCCAAGCGGAAGAGACACTCGGAGGGTGCCCATGACCAGCAGCGACGTTCGACGTTCCGGCCGCGACGCTTCCCGCTCCATGTTCGCCACGCGCCTGCTGGGCCTCGGCGGCCTCGCCGTGCTCCTTACCATGCTCGGCCCGATGCACCGCACGCACGCCGCGGCGCAGACCCTGTCCACGACCGCCGATGCGCCACCTGCCACCATCATGAACTGGGCCGCCATCAGCACCGCGCTCGAGAAGTTCGGCCAGGAAGCCACGGCGGCCACCGGGGCCGCGGTCACGGTGTCGCCCGGGATCTCGGTGAGGCGACGCGCCGCCGGCGGTCAGCCGCAATACGCCATCATTCATCCGCTCAGCATCGAGGTGTATCAGATCATCGACGGTGGCGGCACGCTGGTGACCGGTGGACACCTCGATCCACCCGTGGCACCAGAGAACCCCGACCTCGTTCGCACCAAGAGCATCGTCGGCGGCGTCACCCGCAGGGTGGCCAAGGGCGACGTCATCGTCATGCCGCCCGGCACACCGCACTGGTTCAGCGCCATCGACGGTGCGATCACCTATCTGGAAGCCCGCATTCCCGTCGCGGCCGCGGCGCGGTGAGGGGAACCAGCCGGCACATAGCCACAGCGCTGATGGGCACAGCCGCGGGCCTGGCCGCGGCGCCCGTCCGTGCGGCTGTGCCGGAGGGTGTGCTGTGTCGGGCGATGTGCCAAGTGGGGCGTGAACTGGGGGCCAGCGTCGGATGACGCCGATTCCGCCACCTCCAGACCCTGCCAACGTTTCCTATGGTCGGACGCCGTCCCGGATATGCCGACCAAGCTCCGCTGAATATTCGAAATATGCGGATCTGGATAGCGCCCGCCCGCATGCCATTGGAAGTTCCTGGCAGTGAGCGACTTGCCGGTTGACGATTGTGACCGGCTCCCGGGTTACCCTGCGGGCAGGCTGACGGTGAGGTGCTACACGGACCCGCCGAATGTTCGTTAGGCACACAGGTTGACCGCGTTTCTGAATTGGTAGGAACAGCAAGGAGCAGACCGCATGCCGCTGAGCGCCACCGATTACGTCGAGATTCTCCGGCTCCTACGTTCCAACGTGAGCGAGGCACTCGGGCCGCTTGATGACCGGATCGTGTCGGACTTTCCTTGACGGGATGACCCTCACCAGAATCTCCTGACGTACTTGTCGTACATCGGCGAGAGCATCGGAGCGGGTACTCAAGAGGAAGCTTCTAGGACGCTCAGCCTTGTGCGACGTTACATCACGACCGAAAGTCACGAGCCTATCGGCGAGGTGCGCGTGGATCTCTCGCCAGGAGAGCAGCAGCAGCAGCAGTACGGCGTCGAGAGCGTCCGGCTCCTGGGCGCGCCTGAACTCGATCAGCTTCGGGCTGATCTCAGGGCTCTGCGGAGCGCGCTCATGGAAGAAGGCGGTGGCAACACGCCGGGGCGGAGTCGATGAATCGGCGTGACGTCGAGAGGCGTATCTCGGACATGTTTCAGCGATATCTCGCTGCGAGCCGCAGCCATGCCCGCAACCTTGTGCCGCCCACCATGACCATGGGCAAGCTGTACGAAGCATACGTCCTTGGCGTTGTCGCGGAGGCCCTTACGAAGAGAGAGCAGCTCACTCTCACTTTAGTTGGCGGGACGAGCCTTGTGTTGAAGAGCGCACTCGGGCCGATCAACCAGGCGTATCCGTACATTCAGGCTCGCAGAAACGGGCAGCGCTTTGCGGACACTTGGACCGATGTTGAGTTCATCGCGCTGAGTTGCACCCTCCAGCACCGAACTTCGAACCCGACCCTCGGCGACTATCACGAACTCGACATTCTGTTGGTCAAGCCTGGCACGACTGGCCGTCCGACGCCAACGGAGATCCTGGCCGGCGTCGAATGCAAGAACACGGGCTACACAAAGGGACTTCTGAAGGAGATTCTGGGCATACGCCGTGAGCTCAGCTTGCTCCAGGATGCCAAGCCGACCCACTTTACAACGTGGCCACGTAATCGTGTTCCTGCAGATCCACCAGTGTGTCTTCTCGTCTATTCCACCGCTCCAAGCGTGGCGCGGTACGCAGCTCCGGGTGCAACGTTCGGGATCGATTTCTTCCACGAAGGAATGTCATGAATCGATCTAGCATGCGGCCTGGTGCCTAACACGGCATGCAGCCGACGGTGCTGTCGAAATCGAGAGCGCCGGCTGATGCCTGACGTTAGCCTGACCACGAAATCGCATTGATGTAGTATCGAATGTGATACCATATCAATATGCTTGTCGTGCTCGACAGCAACGTGCTGGTCGCGGCGCTCCGATCGAAACGTGGGGCGTCGTTCCGGATTCTGGAGCTGTTGCGCGACGGCCGTTTCGAGATCGCCGTGTCAGTGCCTCTCGCGTTGGAATACGAATCAGTGCTGATCCGGCACGGGCTGAGCGGCGCCGACGCGGCCACCGTTGTTGATTTCCTGTGCTCGGTGGGGCGCCGTCAGGCCATCCACTATCTGTGGCGGCCGATGCTCGAAGACCCGCGAGACGAGTTCGTCCTCGAGCTCGCGGTGGCCGCAGGTTGTGAGGCGATCGTCACGCACAACCTGCGCGACTTTGTGGCGGCGCGCCGGTTTCAGCCCCGCGTGATCACGCCCGGCCGGTGTTTGCACATGTTGGAGACGTTGTCATGAGTACGCTGAGTCTGCGGCTCCCAGAGTCCCTTCACCAGAAGCTTCGCGAGCTCGCCGCGCGAGACGATGTGTCGATCAATCAGTTGATCGCGACGGCGGTTGCCGAGAAGACATCGGCCCTGCTGACTGTTGACTACCTTGAGGCCCGGGCGCAACGTGCCGATCGACGAGCGTTCGACAGGGTGCTGGCCCGTGTTCCCGACACCCCGCCAGTGCCTGGCGACGAGCTGCCCAGTACCTACCGGCAGGCTAACAAGGCGTTGCAGCCGACAAGCCGCGCGAAGCGTCCGGGCAGAACGTCGGTCCGTTCACGCGCGGCTCGCGGCTGAACGCCGCAATCGTTGGGCCGACGAACAATAACCATCAACTCGTGACGAAGAACGAATCGCATCTGGCAGTTCCGCGCGTCGGGGTCATGCGCATCACATCGGCGTGCGGCTCGGGCGAATGGGCTCGGGCGGGCGGAGGCGGGCTGCTGTCGACGGTCTCGTGGGCCGGGTCAACGCGCGGCGCCGAGCCGTTGTTGACGTACAGAATCAGCGCTAGAATCGAGGCATCATGACGGCACCAATCACACGGGATCGGATGGTCGAGGTCATTCGGGAACTGCCCGCCCATGCCACTGTCGATGACGCGATCGAACGTCTGGTGTTCCTCGCAAAGATCGAAATAGGCCTTGCGCAACTTGACCGCAATGAAGGCATCTCCCACGATGAGGCGAAGCGGCGACTCGGGCTGTGACCGAGCTTATCTGGTCGCCGCAGGCTCTTGCCGACGTTGAAGAGATTCGGGCGCACATCGCGCGTGACTCGCGTTCCTACGCGGACCTGACAGCGCAGCGGGTCCTGGCCGCGGTCGAGCGTCTGAGGGCGTTTTCGGATTCCGGGCGAATGGTTCCAGAGCGTCAGTCGCCGGAGGTCCGCGAAGTTATCGCCGGCAGGTTCCGGATCGTGTACCGACGTAAAGCACACGTCGTGGAAATCGTAACGGTGTTCCGTGGGTCTCGAGAGTTCCCAGACCAGGCGCTGTAATAGGCGGCCCAACATGGCATGCAGCCGACAGCGCGCATGATCGCGAACCGCGCTGCGGCTGATGCCTGCCGTTGACCGCACGACCGACCACTATCACTTATCATTCCTGACGACGATGGCCACGAAGATGAAGGCACACAGGCGGGCGCTCGCCGTGGGTCTCGCGTTCGCGGGACTGGCGACGGCGGCAATCAGCATGGGCTGGATCTGGAGTCGTCTTGTATCGACTGAATACCTGTCCCCTGCACCAAGGTGGCCGTTTCCAGGTCTGTATCTGGTCGAGGCGGTGGTGCTCCCGGCTGTCGTGCTGTGGGCCGTTGTCGTCGCCCACTATCGCGGTGCGTGTTTCGTGGCCTGGCTGGCCGTGGGTGCGCTTGCTACGATGGCGCTGCTTGGTGCGATGAGCATCGGTCTCTACGTGGCATTGGCCCTGATCTTCCTGGTCCCTGCAAGCGTTCTCGGTGATGATGGGCGGTCGACGGTGTCTCAGAAAGTAGCCGGGTTCCTGCTCGGCGGCCTCTTTCAAGGGGGCGTGATGTTCGGTGTCGTCTACTTCTTGCGTCCTCCGATGTCTGGACCGAATGGCGGCTGACGCGTTGTCGGAGTACGGACCTCTACCGGTTCGTGGGTGGGAAGCTCTTCATTTCCTCCGAGGGTCGAGAGGAGTACTTCTACAACGACGTTCGGCAGAACGAACCGGGCCGCCACACCTCGGCTCACAAGACAATCATCTTCGACGGACGAGGGTTCAAGAATGCAACCGTGGTCCACACCGATGAGGTCGAAACCCGAGTCCTCAAGTTGCGGTGTACTCCGAATCTAGTGTCCCGTCCTGGGTGGTCGGAAATGTTGCGAAAGGCAGCGGCTGCACCCATGCTCATGGCACCTTCGCTACTGGAGCAAGCGCTGAGCTTCTGGTATCGTCCGAGGGGAGCGAGGCACCATCATGAAGCACTTCACGAACGGGACGCGGACACCGGCTTGTACGTAGGCTGGGTGCCGGGATCCGCGGGCGCGCACAGCCAGGGCGAGACGCTGGATGAACTCCGGGCAAACCTTCAGGAAGTGGTCGAGATGCTTCTGGAGGAGGGCGACCCTCAGTTGGAAAGCGTGTTCGTCGGCACGCAAACCGTGGAAGTGGCGTGACCCGTGAGCAAGCTACCAGTCCTGGAGCCTCGCGAGGTCGTGGCGCTTCTCGGGAAGCTGGGCTTCTTGGAGATTCGTCAGTCAGCGGGGCTCTCACCGACAGTTTCGCCACGTGGATGGCCGTGGAACGACAGTACCGTTCATCGAGGCCGCGACATTGCGCCCACGCTGCTGCGCCAGATCGCGAAGGATATCGAGCCCGGCCGCGGCTGAGCGCAGGCGTTGGGCTGACAATCGAAAGGGACTACGAACGCAATCGTTGTCGCCAGTAGCCAGGCCGGCGCCGATCGTGCGCGACGGCAAGGATCCTTAACTCCTCGGCCATCTCGAGATAGACCACATGGTAGGGAAACCGCTTCACGGCGAGGCGGCGTACGGGCAGGTCGCGGGCTACACGTGGAACTGGGCTCCCATGCGCGGAAGCTCGAGTATCTGGCGAATCGTCGTGTCGACCTCATCGAAGAACTCGGTACCGAGCCTTTCGCATCGACTCTCGTACCACACGCCCGCCTGCCGATATTCGGCCTCGGCTTCGTCCTCGAAGTGAACGCGCCGGCTCACCGCTGTCTGAGATCCGATTCGGCGCGGTTGCGCACGTCCTGCCAGGAGGCACCAGCTTGGCCTCCGGCGAGCGCGCGCCGTGCCCGCCGCTCAATTTCGGAGGCCCAGGCCGCCTCGACCTCCGCCGGTGCCTCACCGCCGCCATCCAGACTGGCGAGCAGTTCGGCCGCGACATCCGCTCGCTCCTCAACCGGGAGGGCCAATGCTTCCTGGAGAAGTCGCTGCGCCCGAGACGTCATGAGGCCATTGTAGACCTCGACACGGCAGCCCAACAACCGCACGCAGCCGCCGCGGCTGAAGCGGCATCGTTGATATGGCTGTCTACCTCGAAACGAAAGGCAGTATGAAACCATTGCTGTTGCTGGCGACGCTGATTCTGGGCGGTGAGGCATGGCCAGCGCCTGCGCAGAGCACCGAAGGCGTGGCAGGCCGGCTCGTGGGGACATGGCGACTCGTCTCTCCTGCCAGCGCATGGCTGATGGGACCGTCCGGCCGGATCCGCAGACCGGACCCCGGGGTACCGGTTACATCATGTACAGCGAGACAGGACGCATGTGCGCAGTGCTCGCGAATCCTGATCGCCCGAGATGGATTTCACGGAAGGTTACCGCGTCCTAGGCCTGGGAAGAGTGGTCGTTCGAGCCGACAGCCGGCAACGACATCAATACCAGTTCGGGCACAATGGTGGACGGCACAACCGTTCGGCTTCCCTACATTCGCAACGCGCAGCTGGACCAGACCGCGCTGGAGCTCGTGCCGCGCAAGGGAGATGTCCTCGTCAACCGGTCGATGGGGGAAAGCTACGCGGGCCGCGATTCGCAACTCGAGGCCGCCGTCAAGGAACTCCTCGCTCAGATAGGATCGAGTCGGAGTTGGCCGCCAGCAACGACGTTGACGACCTGCGCCCGCTCCTGCCTGGCGTTGAACAAGCGCTGGCAAGCTTGCGAACCGGAGAAACATTGCGCGTGGGTGGCCCCTAAGAAACTGCCCCTTCGACGACTGCGCCGGTCGAGAGGTTGATGCGCCCAAATCCGAGGGGCGCTGCGCGGTGGCGGAGGCGGCGGACGAGGCGGGTGCGGGCCTGTGCGTCGTCGGCGTCGGCGCCCGGGTCGACGGAGACGAGGGGGTCTGTGAGGGTGCGAGAGACCAGGAGGGCGCGTGTGCGCGCGGTGGCGGTGATGGCGGGGGCCGTGCCGAGGCGGAAGGCCACGCGC
>JANORI010000707.1:0-16662 GCA_031415235.1 Acidobacteriota bacterium
TCGTCGTTCCCCATCAGGAACCACGTGTCGTCACCCTTCAGCCGGTGATAGCGCGCAATCACGTCAGCGGTGATCTTCTCGTAGGCCGTGCCAAGATGGGGACGGCTATTCACGTAGTCGATAGCGGTGGTCAGGAAGAAACGCATGCCCTACGTGCTCCTGTCCAGCCACGCCCTGTTCGCGTGGGCATGGACGTCCTTGATGGGGACGCCGTGCTCGGCAGCCAGTCTTGCGACGTCGTCGAACTCGGGTTGCGCGTTGAGCACGTTAGCCCCGCGGCGCGCCACTTTCACACGCACCTCACCCCAGGGCGTCTGGACCGCCACCGTCTCGCGCTCGAGGCACTCGCGGGCCATTTCGTGATAGCGGACACCGATCGTCGTGGTCTCGCGAAACAGCAGATCCGCGAGTCGTCGCCGGTCGTCGGGGCGGCACACCGCCGTGACGAGCGTGCCGGGGCGGTTCTTCTTCATCTGCACGGCCGCGTAGAACACCTCGAGCGCACCGGCCGCGTAGAGTTGGTCCATCACGGCGCCGAAGATCTGCGGATTCATGTCGTCGATCTCGCATTCGATGACGGTGACGCGCATCACCGGCGCGTCGTCGGAGGCAACGCCAACGAGCACTCGCAGCACATTCGGTGTCTCGGGCAGATCCCGGTCGCCAGCGCCGTAGCCAATACTGTCGATGCGCATCGCCGGCAGAGGGCCAAAGGACGACGCGTACTCGGTCAGCACCAGCGCACCGGTCGGGGTCAGCAGTTCCGCCTGAATCCCACTCGAATAGACGGGCGCGTCGCCAAGAATCTCGAGCGTCGCGGGCGCGGGCACCGGAAACACGCCGTGCGCCGAGCGCACCATGCCACCGCCGACGTTCATCGGCGACACGACGATGCGGTCCGCGCCCAGCCACTCGAACGCGAACACCGCGCCCACGATATCGATGATCGAGTCAATGGCACCCACTTCATGCAGGTGCACCTTCTCGACCGACATGCCATGGATGGCGGCCTCCGCCTCGGCCAGCCGCGAGAACATGCGGGTGGCGCGGGCCTTCCCCGCCTCGCTCAACGCCGACCGGTCGATGGCCGCGCGGATGTGCTCGAGGTGATAGTGCTTGTGCGCGGGTGCCGAGGTCGCGGACGCGGGCACCTGCCCGGTCTCAGGCAGCTCGCGCACGCGGAATTTCACCGCGGTGATGCCGCCCTTCACCACGCGGTCGGCCGCGATTTCGTAGCCGTCCACGGCGAGACTGCCGAGCGCCTGCTGTAGGGCCTCGAACGGCACGCCAGCATCAATCAGGGCGCCCAGAATCATGTCACCGGCCGCGCCGGCAAAGCAATCGAAGTACAGGGTCTTCATATCGCAGATTGACCGAACACCACAGCGTACTCCAGATTTCCGGCCCCCGTTTTCATCGGGGTGACGGCACGCGCCTGCCACACGGCTGACACCGCCTTGACCTTCCGTACGCGCGGGCGTGCAAGGAAGAAGGCGTCGCCGCGCTCTTTGCGTGTCCCGGGTACCTCATCGAGCACTTCGGGCTCTCGCCCGAGTAAATGCCGTCGCTCACCGAGGCATCACTTCACGAACACCCCGGGGGAGGACTCGCGCACGCTGTGCCAGCAGCCGTCGCCGAGCACCACGTGGTCAACCACGGCAATGCCCATGAGATCGCCGGCCTGCGCCAGGCGCCGTGTGAGCCACACATCTTCGGTGCTCGGCATCGGATCGCCCGATGGATGGTTGTGGAAGAGCACGACCGCGGCCGCTGAATGCTCGGCGGCGGCACGGAAGACCTCGCGTGGGTGGACCAGACTCGCATCGAGTGTCCCGAGCGAAATGACCACCGCGCGAATGACGCGGTGTTTGGTGTCGAGCAGCAGCACGCCGAAGCGCTCCTCCCGATGCCCGCCATGCCGCGGCAGCAGATAGGCACCCACCGCGCCCGGCGACCCGAGCCGTGGCCGCGGCCCTCGAGGCGCGGCCACGACGCGGCGCCCGAGTTCCATGGCCGCCAGCAGCCGGGCCGCCCGCGTCGGCCCCACCCCCGGCGTGCGCATGAGGCCCGCTGCTGTCGCGCGACTCAGGCCACGCACGTCACCGGTCGATGCGAGAAGCGCGGCGGCGACCCCGAGCACGTCGCACGCGCGCAGGCCGCTGCCGAGCAGCACCGCCACGAGCTCGTTGTCGCCCAGGGCCGGTGCCCCAAGTCGCAAGAGCTTCTCGCGCGGACGATCGTCTGGTCCGAGCGTCGCCAGGTGCGCGGACGCCGCCGTGGTTGCTGTGCCTCGCGTATCGTTCATGCGCCTCCGGTATACTGCGCCCCGACCATGCCCGCCTCCCATTACCGCTGGATCGTCCTCGTGGTTGTGTGCCTTGGGGCCTCGCTGGCCGGGTGTGCCGAACCACCCACCAAGGAGCTGTCACAAGCCGAAGGCGCGATCGTCGCCGCCCGCGCCGCCGGCGCGGCCACGTATGCCGCCGAGGAACTCTCTGCCGCCGAACAGACGCTCGCTCGCGCGCATGCCGAGGTGGCCGAACGCGACTACCGCGCGGCCCTCGGCCACGCGCTCGACAGCAGCGCACGGGCACAGGCGGCCGCCACGTCGGCCGTCGATGGCCGGGTGACGGCGCGCCTGGCCGCCGACCAGACGCTCGACGACCTCTCATCGCTTATCGAGAAGGTCGACGCCGTACTCGCGACACCGGAAGCGAAGCGCGTGCCAACGGCGACTCGACGTGCGGCCGCTGCGACGGTTGCGAAGGCACTCGCGGCCCTACGCGCCGCCCGTGCGGGCGTCGAACGCGACAACATGGCGGGACTGAAGGCGGTTCCGGCCCAGACCGCGGCGCTCGAGCGCGCCAGGACGTCCCTGGCGCCGCCCCCGCCCCGCAAGGGCCGACCCCGATCCTAGCGAGCACGGGTCGCAGAAGCTGCGCGCGCCGGGCACGTCGCACGTGTCAGATTCCGCCCGGCCGTGGTCTGCGGCTCTCCTGCTCGTGCCTCAGGGTTGCCAGATCGTGTCGAACAGAATCTCGGCCCATCCGGTCAGGAACACGCCGTCGTCGTTCCACTCCACCCGCTGCGTACCCCCAGGCGCGACGACATCCACGTCGCGGGCCGCTCCACCGGCGGTCATCGCGGCAATCGCCGCGGCGCACGCCCCGGTTCCCGACGCCTCGGTCGGCCCCACGCCGCGTTCCCAGATCAGGATGTGGACGAGACCGGGCGGTTCCACGACCGCGAACTCGACGTTGGTGCCGGCGGGAAAGCGAGGATGCGTCGACAGTCCAGGGCCGAGCCGCTCGAACCGGGCGCGATCTGGCAGCGCCGGCATGAGCGCGACGACCTGCGGATTGCCGATGTTCAGCGTCACGACCGCCAGCGTCTCGCCCGCCACCGAGAGCGTCTCCTGGGCGACCGCCGTGGGGTGCCCCATGGCCGCACGGAACGTGTAGCGGCCTTCGTTCCGCGACGTGAGCGTGAGTCGCCGCTCTCCAGCATCCGTGTCTGCACGCACTTCGGTCGCTCCAGCAGACGGGCCGGCGTGATGTCGCTCACGTTCACGCATCACAAGCGCCGCGAGGCACCGCAGCCCGTTGCCCGACAGCTCTGACGGACTTCCGTCGGCGTTGACGAGCCGCATCGTCGCGCCGTCGTCCGTCCATGAATGCAGGATGAGGCCATCGGCCCCGATGCCCGTGTGGCGGGCGCAGAGCTGTCGCGCGAGCGCGGCCAGATCGCGCCCGGCCACGGCGTCGCGATTCACGAAGAGGAAGTCGTTGCCGTAGGCGTGGGCCTTGGTGACGGTCATGGGACCCGGAAGGCGGTGAAGACCCAGGTGAGACCGGCCGTGGCCCCCAGGTCGAGATCGGACGACGTGGCGCCGACGAGCGCCGCCGCGTCGATGCGGACGGGGCCGCGCGTGTAGCGCAATCCGGCCCTGGCCACGCCACGGCTCTCGGTGCCGGGGACCGGCGAGCTGGCCGCGAGGTTCATGCGGCCGTTGTATTCCGTGACCATCTCGAGGCCACCGACGACGGCGCGCGCCAGCGACATGCCAAACGTCAGCAGGTCTTCCTGACGCGCCGCTACGGTCGGGTCACCGACAATGGCGACGCCGGCGTTGCCGACGATCCGCAGAGACTTGACGGTCTTGCCGAGGAGGAACGACGCGTAGAAGTCGGTCGTGTCCTGACCGAGTCCAGACTCGTTCGACGCATTCGGCAGGCGCGTCGCAAACCGGAGGCCGATCGCCGGCCGGCCAGGCGCCTCATTCAACAGCCGCAGCTTGGTGGCAATCACGAAATCGTCCACCGACGATGTCGTATTCCCAGCGAACGACAGCACGCCCGACAGCGGCGCCGGAGTGCGCTGCTTGATGGTCAGCTGCCGGTAGAAGCTCCCATCGATCTGGATCTCGGCGATCGGGCCGACCCCCACGCTGATGCCGAGCGTGGGGCCCGACACGAGGTCGCCGCGCAGCCCCGACGACGGGAACGCGATGCCACGCGCCCAGTCCACGCCGGTCTCGAGCAGAATCTGACCGCTTCCGACCGTGAGCGGATCCTCGGTCACGAGCGGACGCTGCTGCGCACTGGCCGCCGCGGCTTGCGCCAGCGCCATCCCAGCCGCGATCGCGCCCGCCGCCCACGCCGTACTCCATCGCCTACCAGTCACTCGTCATGCTCCCTGTTTCCCTTGTCGGCGCGCCTCGGCGCTCAGGTAGTGGAAAGCCAACACGTCGTAGCACGCGTGGGCCGTCATCGGCGCCAGCAAGCCCCCGGTGACGAGCGCCAGACCGCCCATCACCACGCCCATCCCCATGGCCCAGACACCGAAGGCCAGCATCCGCGGGCCGGCGACGTGCGCCAATCCAAACGCGACCGAGGCCGCCGGCAGGCCCAGCACCGGCTGCAGCCAGCCGCGGAAGAACAACTCTTCGCCGATGCCCGCGGCCACCGACACGACCACGATCTGCCACGTGGCCAGCACCGCGAAGGTCGGTACCAGCACGTCGTCCACCGCCGCTCGCACCCGGCGCAAGAGGCCGGCCGGTCGATGCAGCAACCGTAGATTCAGGGCCGCGAGCAGCCCGGCCACAGTCACGCCGAGCCCGGTCGCCAGCCAAGGCCGGTCGGCGCCCCACGGCACGCGCACCCCCATCAGCGCGGCCCCAGCGAGCGCCGCCGCCGCAAGACCCGCCTGGGTCGTCACCGCCAGGAGCGTGAGGCGCAGCGCCGGCGTCATGCGCGACGGCTCTCCAGCACGAACGTCACCGGACCGTCGTTGTCGAGCGACACCAGCATCGCGGCCTGGAACTCTCCGGTCTCGACCGGCAGCCCCGAGGCGCGCAGGTCGTCGACCACGGCCTGATAGAGACGGCGGGCGTCGTCGGGCGCCGCCGCGCCGTCGAACGACGGGCGCCGGCCCGAGCGGCAGTTGGCTGCCAGGGTGAACTGCGACACGACGAGCACCGCGCCACCGACATCGACGACCGATCGGTTCATCCGCACCCGGCCGTCCGCAGCGCCGTCGTCGTCGAAGATCCGCAGCTCGCGGATCTTGGCGCTGATGTGGGTCACGTCGGCCGGACCGTCGCCCTGCTCGACGCCGACCAGCACCAGCAGACCGGCGCCGATCCGCCCGACCACGCGGTCGCCCACCTCGACCCGCGCCTGACGCACCCGTTGCAACACGGCGCGCATGTCAGCGGCTGCGCACCGTCACGAGTTCGCCGAACTTCACCTCGTCGGCGGGCGTGTCGGCGGTCGTGGAGGTGTGGTCCTCGAGCCGGCGATCGAGCAGATGGCGCGGCTTCACGTTCGCCATCGCCTTCATCATCGAGGCCTTCACGTGCGGATGCTCGCGCTCGAGGTCCATGATCAAGCGTTTGGTGCGCTGGCGCTGCAGGCTGAGATCGCCGCAGGCCGGGCAGCAGCAGCCAATCACCGGCAACGCCGACTCCTGGGTGTAGGCGCGCGCATCGGCTTCGGTCACGTAGACGAGCGGCCGGATCACGATGTGCTTCTGGTCGTCGGAGACGAGCCGCGCGGGCATGGCCTTGAGGGCCCCGGAGAAGAACGCGTTCATGAGCAGCGTCTCGACGAAGTCATCGAGATGGTGGCCGAGCGCGATCTTGGTGGCGCCCACCTCGTCGGCCAGGCGGTACAACACGCCCCGGCGCAGCCGCGCGCACAGGGAACACGGCGTGTCGCCCGCCTCGAGGATGTCGTCCATCACCTCGCCGATGGTCGTGTGCTCGATGCGCAGATCCCAGCCGCGGGCGCTGCAGGTGTCGGTGATGACGTCGTGCTTGTAGTCCTTGTAGCCCGAGTCGACGTTGACCGCGATCAGGCTGAAATCGATCGGCGCGCGCTGGCGCAGCACGTCGAGAATCTGCAGCAGGGCCCAACTGTCCTTACCGCCCGACAGGCCGACCATGACGCGATCGCCGTGCTCGATGAGCCCGTACTCGACAATCGCCTTGGTGACGTGTTTGGCGAGGCGCGCTTCGAGCGGCGTGCGGTAGGCCATGGCGGAATTCCAGTCTACACCGGGCTTCCGGTTGCACCGTCGAGCAGCCGCGCCACCGTGGCAGGCCAGGTGAGCGCGACGCCGCGCGCGCGGCCCGCGGTGCCGAGTCGCGCGGCGGCGTCGCGATCGTGCATCACGCGGCTCAGGCCGGTGGCCAGGGCCGGCGCGGTGGGCGCGCACACCACGCCGTTCACACCGTCGACCACGAGCTCGGTCGGCCCGCCGCTGTCGCGGCACGTCACCACGGCCTTCCCCGAGGCGAACGCCTCGGCCGTGACGAAGCCGTAGTCTTCATCGAAGGGCACGAAGGCGACCGCGCGGCACCGGGCCAGATGGGTGAGCAACGTGTCGTCGTCGACTCGGCCGACGAACTGCACGCGGTCTTCGAGACCCAGACGCCGGCAGCGCGCGCGCAGCTCGTCCCCCGCCTCGCCCTCGCCGGCAATCACCGCCTTCATCCCTTGCGCCTCAGGCTGCGCCAACGCGTCGAGCAGCAGATCGAAGCGCTTGAGCGGCGTGAGCCGGGAGACGGCAAACAGGTAGTCGCCGTAGTCGTCGCAACGATACGGCCGGGCCGGCGCCGGCGGATGCAACACGGCTGAGTCGATCCCGGAGCGACTGAGCCGCGCCTGCACCGTGCCAGAGATCACGAAGCGGCGCTGCACGCGCGACGTGAGGAAGTGCCGGTCAGCGGCCTGGATGAGACGGCGCCGCACGGACTCCTTGAGGTGGTTCTTCCACGACAGCGACGCGCTGAACTGCGGCCACAGATCGTAGTACTCGCGCATGGTGTGATTGAGCCAGCAGGTGTGCTGCGGGTGACGCACAGCAAAGGCGGGATACCGCAGGCTGATCACGCGATCGACGGCGCCGCCGTCGGCCGCCTGCGCCACGTCGGTGAGCCACGCCGCGGCGTAGGCCGCGCCTTGCCGGCCGAAGCGATTCTGCGGCGTCACCACCAGGTCGGCCTGGTGCCCGCTCTCGCGGCACGCCCGCACGAGTTCGCGCGCCATCACCAGATGGCCGCCTTCCACGAACGGCGGACTCGATGTGACGACCAGCACGCGCATCTGTGGTCCGTCCTCTGCTACTCGTAGAGCGGGGTCATCCGCACGAAGATGCCGAGAAAGCGGTTGTCGCGCCCGCCGGTCTCGAACAGCGGGATGAAGCCGGTCGCGCTCTCGATCGACAGGGCGTAGACGTAGTTGGTGGGATTCTCGGGATAGGGCTTGTAGGGCAGGCCCTCGGCCATCGGCAGAATCACGGTGCGCCGGTCGTTGGCTGGCACGTCGACGATCTGCTCGACCGCGCCGGTGCGAATCGTGACCCGGTTCGGCTTCGGGCCGGTTTCGAGCACGATCTCCATCCTGGGCACGCGCAGCGAGTGCGGCTGATCGCCGTTCGCGCCGGCTTCGAGCGGCGCGGGCGCGCGCAGCATCACGTCGGCCCGGCTCTCGCCGCGCACCCAGAACGCATCGCCCTCGCGAGTGAAGGCGTTGTCGTCCATGAAGTAGCCGCTCATCGGCGGCACCCCGCCGAGCGGTTGTCGCGAGCGCGACGGGCTCACGTTGACCGGCAGGTCGTTGATGAGCGACAACTCGAGCGGCAGATAGCGGTACAGCCCGGTCTTGGTGTGCTCGCCCGGATGGAACGACGAGTAGAACGGATTGCTCAGTACCGGCATCACGAACAGCGCGCTCACCGCCGCGGTGCCCACCGCCAGCCACGGCCGCGACAACGCCGGCAGCAGGAACAGGAACACCGGATAGACGCCGAGGAAATAGCGATTGCCGACCGGACCGCCGCCGCCCGAGTAGGTGAACGGCATGTAGAGCATCAACGCCACGGCCGAGCCTACGCCGCCCGCGACGACCAGCCAGCCCCACGCGGTCTGTTGCCGCCACGCCACCAGGAACAGCACCAAGGCCGCGAAGCCAGGAAAGTAGTAGGCAGCAAAACCGGTGTGACGGCCGACGAAGAAGTAGCCCAGGTTGCGCGGGAACACCTGGAGCAGCGCATCGCGGCTGACGAGCACGTCGAAGAGCACGCCGTCGGTGCCGCGGCCGATCCCGGTCGTGTCGAAGGTGCGGTCGTCGCTCTGGAACGGGAAGCCGCGCGACTCGCCGTTGCTGTAGAAGGTCTTGCGGTTGCCGCCCTGGAAGTTGGCTTCGCCGGTGATGGCGACGTTGCCGGCGATGAAGCCGAGCACGACGATCGAGAAGACCACGCCGGCGACGAAGCCGCGCCGCCAGTGCCGGCGCAACGCGAACAGCGCCAGTACCGGCAGCATCAGCAGTACGTGCGTCGGCTTCGAGAAGGTGGCGAGCCCGAGCCACACCGCCGCCACGAGATCGCTGCGCGGGCCAACCAGCCACGGCGTGCGCGCCGTGCCCGAGGGGCGCGTGGGCGTGGCCACTTCCTTGTAGAGCCAGAAGAAGTAACCGAGCATCACGAGGCCCGAGTTGAAGAGATCGGGCGTGAGCCACACCAGATAGACCGGCTCCACCGACACCAGCACGAACGCGCTCGCGAAGATCAGCGCGGCGACGGGATGACTGCGGGCGGCCACGAACGCGTAGGCACACAGGAAGCTGACGATGACGACCAGCGCGTGCAGCAACAGGAAGCCGTTGGTGCCGAACAGCCGTACCAACGGCGCCGCCGCCAGCGGATAGAGGAACGACTTGGCGAAGTAGAGTCGCGCCGGGTCGGCATCGGGCTTCACGTCGACGTGCACGAAGGGCGCACTGGCATCGACGTGCACATCGGGATCGGAACCGCGCTTCAGGAAGATCCCCTCGGGTCCGCTCGGGAACTCGCGCCACACCCGCACCAGGTCTTCGCGCCGGAACTCGAAGTCGCCGTCGTCGGCGATGCTGTGACCCAGCCCGTAGTAAGTCGAGGCGTCGGAGAAGAAGCCGTAGGCGGCGTGCGGGTAGTCGACCGACAGCGCCCACGCCACGAGCACGGCGGCCAGGGTCGCCGTGGCGCCGGCGCCGAGCCGCCAGGCGTCGCTGCGCGCCTGCCAACCGCGGCCCGCGCTCATCGCGGCCCTCCGTCGTGCAGGAACGCCAGATCCGCCGTAAGCGCGCTCTGCCGCTTGGTACGCCGCGACGACTCGTGGAGCAGCACGTAGAGCCGCTCCATCTTGCGGACGAACGCCGTGATGTCGAAGCGCGCGCCGGTCGCGCTCGCGCCCGCAGCCAGCGCAGCAGCGAGGGCCGGCTCGTCGATCACGCGGTTGATGGCGGCGGCGAGCGCCGCGGCATCACGCTTGGGCACGACCAGCGCGTCGCGGCCGTCGACGAGCACGTCGAGCAGGCCGTCGGCATCGGTCGACACGAGCGGCTTCCCCATCGCCAGCGCCTCGAAGGCGGTGAGCGGCGTGCCTTCCCACAGCGACGGGAAGACCACGACGTCGAACGCGCTGAAAGCGGCGGCCACGTCATTCTGGAAGCCCGCGAACACGAACCGATCGCCGAGGCCGAGCGCGCTGGCTTGCGCCTTGAGGGGCGCGTCGAGCTCGCCCTCGCCGACCAGATAGAAGCGCGCCTCGGGATGAGCCGCGAGCACCGCGGGTGCGGCCGCGACCAGGAACTCGTTGCCCTTCGACGGCATCAGGCGCGTGACGCAGCCGATGGCGACGGTACCGGGGGGAATACCCAGCGCGGCACGGGCGACGGCGATCTCGGCCGCGGATCGCACCCGCGCGAATTCCTCGAGCGGCGCGCCGAGATAGACGATGTGGGTGCGCTCGGCCGGCATCAGGCGGGCGCGGGTCGTGAACTCCGCCGTCGACGCCGACACCGCGATCGCGACGTCGGTGTAGGGCGCGAGCCAGCGATCCGCGACCTTCTGGAACCACGGCGTGTCGGTGTGATTGGCGTGCTCGTGCAGGATCGCGGGAATGCCCATCCAGGCCGCGCACAGGCGCCCAAACGTCGTGGCACCGTAGCCGTGCAGGTGGACCACGTCGGCCTGCTTGTCTTGCAGCACCTTCAGCAGGTGCGTGAAGGTGGCGGGATCGAACTTGTGCCGCCCGAGATAGGTGACGTCGATGCCGAGCTGTTCGAGCGTGCCGTCGGACAGGTCCTTCTTGCGCAGGCTCACGAGCGAGGCGGTGAAGCGCGTCTGGTCGAAGCGCGGCATCATCCAGGCGAACAGCCGCTTGACCCCGTGCATCCGGGATCCGGCCCACCCCAGGTGGTCGCACACGTGAACGACATTGAGCTTCCGCATCACAGCCATCCCTGGCCGCGGTACCACGCGATGGTGCGCTGGATGCCGGTGCGCAGGTCGACCTTCGGGGCGTAGCCCAGTTCGGTCTTCGCGCGGGTGATGTCGAAGGCGCGGCTCTTGGTGTAGAAGTCGACCCGCCGCCGGTAGAGGGGCGGCTCGATGCGCAGCGGCACGCACACCATCTCGCAGCCGAGTCCCGCCAGCCAGACCGGCCACACCGGCAGGTGCCATCTGGGGGGCGCCACGCCCAGCTCTTCGGCCACGAGCGCCACGAGCGCGTTGAGGGTGGTGTACGTCTCACCCGCGAGCAGGTAGGTGCGGCCGCGCGCCCCGGGCACCTCGCCGCACAGGCGGAAGCCCTCCACCAGATCGTCGATGTAGGTGAGGTGGTAGAACACGGTGCCCGAGCCGAGCATCGGGAAGCGGCCCCGGGCCAGACCCTTGAACATCTTGAGGAAGCGCGTGTCGCCTGGACCGTGAATGCCGATCGGCCGTGCCACGACCACCTCGAAGCCCTGCGCCACGCCGTAGTCGCGCGCCAGCGTCTCGGCCTCGAGCTTCGTGTCCTGATAGACGTCCCCGGGATTGAACGGCGCATCCTCGTTGGCCGGTGGCATGGCCACATGGCCATGCACGCCGCCGGTCGAGCAGTGCACCAGGCGGCTTGTGCCGGCCGCCTTCGCGGCCTCGAGCAGGTGCCGCGTGCCATCGACGTTGATGGCGCGATACGCGGAGTCGGGCTGTCCCGCTTCGCGGTACGTCGCCGCGATGTGGTACACGACCTCGACGCCTGCGCACGCACGCGACAAGGCCTCCGGCGACAGCAGATCGCCTTCCATCGGCACGACGCCTGCCGCGGGCAGCGACGAGGCCGAAAAGCGTGCCAGGCTCTTGGAGCGGACGAGCGCCCGCACGTCGTGGCCACGACCGGCGAGGGTGCGGGCCAGGTGACCGCCAGTGAAGCCCGTGGCGCCGGTGACGAGCACCCTCACCGCTCGGCCGGCTCCTTGGCCAGTACCGTTGCCCGGACGCGCGGACTGCGGGCGGCCAGCCGGCTCACGGCCTCGGCCGTGCGGCGCAGGTACACCTCGCGGCTGTACCGTTCGTCCGCGAGGCGCCGGGCCGCCTCGGCCAGCGCCCGGCCCGCGCCGGGATCGTCGAGCAGCGCACCCACGGCGGCAGCAAACGGCGCCGGTTCGGGCGGCACGAGACGCGCCACCTCGGCGCTCAGCACCTGGGTATGGGTGAGCAGATTGGTCGCCACGATGGGCGTGCCCGACCGCAGGTACGAGTAGATCTTGAGCGGCGTGTTCGTGCCGCGGATCCGGGGCGAGGCGAGCACGGCGGATGCCGCGACAAACGCCGGGATTTCGCGGGCCGGCTGCTGCCCGGTGAAGATGACGTTGCCAGCGCCCGCGTCCGCCGCGATCTGCTGGGCTGCAGCCACTTGGACTGATTCCCCTCCGACAATCAGCACGCGCGTGGCCGGATGCGTCCGCCCGAGCAGCGCCGCCGCATGAATCAGCAGCTCGAGGCCTTGGTACGCCTCGAACGTGCCGGTATACAGCACGATGGGTGCCTCCGCGGAAATGCCCCACCGCTCGCGCAGGCTGGCCGGCGTGAGCGTCGGCGGTTCCTCCACGTCACCGCCCATGACGTTCTCGATCAGAATCGCGCGATCGCCGTGCCCCATGGCCGTGACCGTGTCTTGCAGTTCCTGGCAAATCGTGATCACGACGTCCGAACCGCCGATCATGCGGGTCTCAGCAGCGTCGAACACGGTGCGCAGCAGCGTGGAGCCGCTGAACTTGAAGTTGCTCAACTGCTGGGGCAGGCTCGAGTGCATGTCGTAGAGATGGGGGATACCCATCAGCTTCGACAGCCACATCCCCACCAGCCCCATCTCCTCATGGGAATGGATCGCATCGTAGCCGCCCGCGAGCGCCCGGCGGGCGACCGTGATCAGCATGAGCGCGTCCAGGACGACCTTGACGGCCGACGGGCCGATCGGCACGCGGGTCACAAACGGCGGTCTCGGGCTGCGGAAGATCCGGAGGTTCGGCAGATTGACGTCACGACCGATAGGGTAGGTGACCAGGTCTACGTGGTGGCCGAGCGCACCAAGCGCCTTGATGCGATGGAACTCACTGAACGGCGTGCCCCGCGGCTCGAAGAACGGCTCGGGGGCGAGCATCAGCAATCGGAGCGGACGGGCTGGCGTGGTCACGGCCTGGGAATCGTAATCATACCATCCGATTCCCCGCTTCTTGCTGACCTGTAGTCACTTATGCTACCTTCGATCCGTTTGGTACGCTCCGCCCCCCTGCGCAGTCTCCTCACTAGAACCGTCATGCCCTTGGCGAAGCTGGCTGTCGGCCTCGGGCTCATGGCCTTCGTCCTCAGGAACACCAGCCTGAGTGCCGTGTGGCAGATGCTTCGCCGGGTACAGCCTGTGTGGCTCATGGCGGCCTTTGCCGCCAATGTGGTCGTGATGGCGGTGAGCGTCTGGCGCTGGCGCATCCTGCTGGGCGCGCAACACGTCACCGTCACGACGCGCACGCTGTCTGAGTCGTACTGGGTCGCGTTGTTCTTCAACAATTTCCTACCCAGCAACATCGGCGGTGACGTCGTCCGCATTGCCGACACCTCGCGGGTCGCCGGCTCGAGGACGCTCGCCACGACGGTAATACTGGTGGACCGTGTCCTTGGTGCCTTTGCGCTTCTGACCGTCGGCGCCGTCGGCGCGGTCGGAGCGCGTGCCCTCGGCGTGGACATCCCCGGCACCGGGTGGCTGGAGGCGGGCGCGCTGGCCGTCCTGGCCGCGTGCATTCCGCTCTTTGTAGCGCCGCGTCTGCTCGACGCCCTGCTCAGCCCCCTGCGCGCGATGGGCCACCCCTGGATACTCGAGCGCTTGACCATGCTCCAGAACGCGTTGGGGCGCTTTCGCTCGCGGCCGTCGTCACTGGTCGGGGCGCTCGCCGGGGCCGTGGTCGCGCAACTCGTCATCGTGGCGTTCTACGCGCTGGCGGCACGCAGCCTGTCGATTCCCCTGCCCGTCGTGATGGCCGGCGTACTCGTGCCGGTCGCGCTGGCAGTGCAGATGGCGCCGGTGTCGATCAATGGGTTCGGGGTGCGCGAGGCCGTGTTCAGCTTCTTCTTTGCGCGCTTCGGGCTGGGTGTCGAAGCGGGGGTCGCGGTCTCGCTGCTCGGCACGGCGCTCATCATGATGTTCTCGCTCGGCGGCGGCGCGCTGTTCCTGCTCCGCCGGCACTGAGCCCGCGACTGCGACGCCTGCCGTAACCTCCCCCCTCACGGCCCGGCACGGCGGTGCCCGCATCCGCCCTGCGTGTAAAGTCCTGTGCACCTGCCGCCGATAGAGAGGAGACCGGGAGCACGTCGCTCGGCCGCGCCTCCGATCTCCCACGGCGGCCGCCGCAGCAGTCCTGCTGATCGTCATTTCAGGGAGTGTAGCTATGTACGCAGTTCGAGCCGTGGGAATTGGCCTGTTGACGCTGCTGGCCGCCGCCTGCCAGCAGACCAAGACCGCCAATCCGCTCAGTCCAGACATCGCGGGCCCGATTCCAGGCGTCGCCATCACCGCTCCCAAGCCGCTCGAGCCGTCTGTCGGCCAGTCGCTCGAGAGCACGCAGCAACCGCTCAGCTTCCTCATCGAAAACGCGGGAAGCAGTGGCGTACGGCCGCTCTTCCTGCAGTTCCAACTGGCGGCGGATGCCGGATTCGGCCAGGTGCTGCACCAGGCCGATCGCCTTGAACCCGGGCCCAATGGGCGTACGACCTACCGTCTCACCCAGACGCTCGGAGCGGGCGGAACCTACTACTGGCGGACCCGCGCGTTCGACGGCGCCAACACGGGCCCCTACTCCGCCGCCGCGAGCTTCATGATTGCCGAACCTGTAGTCATCGAGGCGCCCGTCCCGACCTCGCCTCTCGGGCAGATCGACACGCTCACGCCGCAGTTCGTCATGCGCAACGGCCGGATCTCTGGCCCTGCGGGTCCAGTCCTCTACCGCGTCGAGATCGGCGTCTTGCCCGACCCCTCCGCCATCTCGGTGGTGCTCAGCTCGGGCGTGGGGTCGGGGGGCACGACGTCGATGTCGGCCGTGAGTGCGGCACCATACGCCACGACGCTCTATTGGCGCGCTTACGGCACCAACGGTACGATTGAGAGTCCACGGTCGGCATGGGCGGCGTTCCGCACGCCGAACGCTCCACTTGGAGGTGGCGGAGGCGGTGGCGGCGGCGGGGGCACGGTCGGCGCGGCCCGGACGATCCCGGAAAGCGAAGCGGCGTCGATTGTGCGGGCCGTGCACGACGGCACGGGCGCGAATCTCGGCTCCAGTTCGTCACGCGACAGCCGGAACCGCTTCTTCGCAGGCGCGGTCGCGGCCGTCCACTACGGCCACTCGCGCTACAATCCGAAGGGGCCTGATTCCAACTGGTGCATCAAGGACGGCGGCTCGGGCCGCCCGCAGTCCGACGACGTGATCGTGCGCTGCAACTCGCGCGACGCGTGGGACCTCATCGGAGGCGCGGGTGCCAATGGCTACTCGTTCCATCTCGACTACATCGGTCGGCTCCCCGGCGACCAGAACGTCTATCCGCCGCCACGCTCGGCACTGCCCTAGCCGGCTTCACGCGTACAGCACGAAGGGCCGGACTCCCCTGCGGAAAGTCCGGCCCTTTGTCGTGGGCCCGTCGATGTGGCTGTACCGGCGCTAGAATCGCACGCGGAAGCCGCCGCCGAACTGCACGCCGCCAAGCGTCGTGCTGACGGTGTTGGTGACCACCAGGAACTCCGACTTCGCCTGGGCGTAGCGCACGAAGGCGCCGAGACGGAACGTCGTGGTGTCTGACTCGAACACTGGGTATGAGAAGTCTGCCGCCACATGGCCACCCCAGGCATTGCGCTTGCGGTTCTCGGTGGCCACGGTTGCATTCACCGACGTGAACGTGCCGCTCGCTTCGGCGATCGTCACGCTGCCCGGCACCTGTTGCGCGAAGCGAAACTGTGACGGCCCGGCGGTGATGTGCAGATCGAGTTTCTCGCCGACCGACACCAGATAGCCGACACTAATGTGCAGTGCCTGCTCGGTGCGTCTCAGCGCGTCGAGCGTCTGCGAAAAGCTGCGTGGCCGATCGAAGAAGATTGGGTGCGGCGCAGTGCCGGTGACCGTCGCGGGGTCGGAGCTGGACGTGCGGTGGAAGCCCATGCCGAAGGTGACATTGCCCGAGACCCTGGCGCCGGCCGACACGTCGAGGACGGCCCCCGACGACACCTCACTGGACACGTTCAAGGTGCCGTTTTCGTCGTACAATCGGAATGTGCCAGCGTCAGCGTAGGTCTGCGAACCCGGCCCGAACGCGCCACTGAGGTTGATGTAGAACCGTGAGTCGTCGGTCTGCGCGCTTGCACTTTGCGCCCCGACTGCCAAGCCCCCCACTACCGACAATGCCGCTATCAATCGCATCTTCGTCTTTGCTCCACAAGGTGGCGCCCAGCCGCCTCCATAACTCGTACATGCTCGCCAGGGGTTTCGGCGGGCGTCCCATCGCGCGGCATGTTAGCACGACCAGAAATCTACCCCTATTTTCGCGGCGCATTTCGGACTATCATAGTGTGCCTGCTACTACGGTCGGCTAGGAGTCATTGCTGATGTTTCGACGATATGCGTTGCAGAGTGCCACCGTGGCTTCGCTCGCTCTGGTGATCGCCTGTTCTCAGGCTTCACAGAGCGTCGTGTCCCCAAGTGCCGTCGATGGTTCGTCGACTGCCAATCCGGACGGCTCCAGACTCAAGGTCTCGGCCCCGGTCATCGTCGCGCCCTCCGGCGGGGAGCGCCAGGAAACCCGTCGCCCGGTGCT
>JANORI010000708.1:0-2019 GCA_031415235.1 Acidobacteriota bacterium
CCGGATAGCGGTTGCTCGCTGTGGCACACCAAGCGACGTTCGCGAACGCTATGTCGTCGAAGTCCAGGCCAAGCCCGTCAATGTAGAAACCCGTAAACCGTCCGGGCGGATTCCCCCACGACTCCATTGATTCACGCTGGCCCTCAAGAATCTTGTCGAGCTGCGTCGTACCCTCGCGGAACTCCTGAATCAAACGGAGAAACTGCCTGGCTCCTGAATCCCTTCGACTTTGGCCAGGGTTGAGCATTAGAACGGCAACACGGAAGTGGCTGTCCCAGTACTTGGGGCCGACCCAACGCGGCTGAGCCACGTTGATGTAGGGAGCTTGGACCTCCCGGCGTGTGAAGCATTCTCGGCACTCCGTGGCTGCTCGAGCACGATCTTCAAATTGCAGCTTTACTGCGATCATCGTCTCTGTCTGGCTAACAAATAGGGTTTCATCCGCGCGGCCGACCAAGATGAACCAAGCGCACGGCGCCGGCCCGCGCGGATAAACCCCGTTGAACTGAACCGCGTGGCTGGGTCTCGCGACCTTATGGGGATTGTAAGGCCGAGCGGGGGGAGCGAGGGCGGGTTGTTGATGCGCGCGCCTGCTGGAGGGGCGGCCCCGAGCGGCGAAGGGCGAGGGGGCGCCGCTTTCGCTGGCGTGGCGCGTGCGCCAGGGTGCGGGGGGATCGGGGGGGATGCGCCGTCAGACACACCACGCCACGCGCGACGCCGTGCGCGTCTGCCCAGAGGCCGCGCGAGGACGCAGTCGCGGTCCTCAAGAGGAGTCTCCCGGGATAGGCGGGGGCGTGAACGCATGGACAGCCGTCACGCGCATGACGCCGACGCCACAGTGGGGACAGCGCGCGCCCTCGGCGGCGGGCGCAGCGGAGGTGATCGGCGGCGGCTCGGGCACCGCGGCGGGCGGCGGCGCGGCGAGCACGGCCCGGCAGCGGTCGAGCGAGGCCCGACGGTGACGGTTCGCGAGCAACCCGAAGTATCGGATGCGGACGAAGCCGCGTGGTACGACATGGAGCAGAAACCGGCGCAGGAATTCGTCGGCGGAGAGCGCCATGATCTTGTCGCGATCATGGTCGGCGTAGTCCTTCCAGCGGAAACGCACCGCGCCGTCCTGCAGATCCACGAGGCGCCGATTCGCAATCGCGACGCGGTGCGTGTACCGACCGAGATACCGCAGCACCTGCGCGGGGCCGCCGAACGGACGCTTCGCATAGACCACCCACGGCGTCGTGCGGAGCGTGGCCACGAAGCGTCCCCACTCCTCGGGCTGCGCGAGATCCGCCGTGCCGGCCGCGAAGGTCAACCGCTGCTGCACGAAGGCCTGCTGCAGCGCGGCGAGATACTTCGCCCGGAACACGACCGAGAGCGCGCGGACCGGAAAGAGGAAGCCGTCCTTCGCCGCGATCCAGCGCGCCCCATCCGACGCCAGCGCGCCACCAGTGACGACACCGTGCAGGTGGAGATGCTGCGAGAGATTCTGCCCCCAGGTGTGCAAGATGGCGGTGACGCCGATCGTCCCCCCGAGATGCCGCGGGTCGTGGCCAAAGACCAGGAGCGTGTCCGCCGCCGCGCGAAAGAGCGCGGCATACAGCACGCGCGGATTGCCCTGGGCCAACGCATTCACCGTGTGCGGGAGCGTGAAGACGACGTGAGAGTACGGCACCGGCACGAGCTCCGCCTGCCGGGCCGCGAGCCACGCCGCGTGCGCCGCGTGTTGGCACTTGTTGCAATGCCGATTTCGGCACGAGTTGTACGCGCTCCGCGTGATCCCACAGCGGTCACACGTCTCCGTGTGGCCGCCGAGGGCCGCGGTGCGGCAGGTCGCGATCGCCCGCAGCGCCTGCTGCTGGACGAACGCGAGCCGATGCGTGCGACGATACGCGTCCCCGTGGGCACGGACGATGTCGGCCAGCTCGATCGACGACGGGCGCGACACCGCCGTGGCCGGGGCGGCCACGGTACACACCCGTCAGCCCTGCGGCGGGATCGACGGAACGTCGGCGAGCAAGTCGA
>JANORI010000709.1:0-4147 GCA_031415235.1 Acidobacteriota bacterium
ATCATCGTCGATGTGCACCGCGACGACCTTGCCGATGACGACATGGTGCTCCGACGACGGTTGGTGCCCGGGCAGCCGCACGATCTGGTACAGGCGGCATTCGAAGTGTACGGGTGAGCCCTTCACGCGCGGTGGACAGACGAGGCGAGAGGGCAACGGGTCGAGTCCCACCGCCGCCAGTTCGTCGATGGTGCTCCTGGTCGCGAGCGTCAGAACCTCTCCCCCCGCCGTCCCATGCCAACAGCGACGAGCAGCCATGCCACGGTCAGGGACGCGAAGCCGACGAGCAGGGTCACGAGCGACTCGGCCGCACCGACGGCCATCACGCGGTAGGTGTCGGCCGTCAACTCGCGCGTCCAGACGAAGCGGAGTACGTTGATGAGGCCGAGTACGCCGCCGGCCATGGCCGCGAACAGGCCCGCCAGCGACAGCGGGCGCATCAGTGCCAGGTGCCGCTCCGTGGGACGAATCACATAGACGACGGCCATCACAAGGGGAACGACGCCGAGCATGAGTGTCAGGATCGCGAACAGACTGGCTTGTCGGAGCATGTCCATGGATACCTCGCGGGGAACGATCGAATCTGACGGGGTACAACGCTCGACGGTCGCCGTCGTGACGAATGTCACGGGCGAGGCCTTCGGGCGTTACTACTGCCATGGAGCGTGACATCGAGTTGGCGCTCGTCGAGCGGCTTCGTCAAGGCGACGCCGACGCGTTCGACGAGGTGTACGCGGCGTTCAACGTCCGTCTCTTTACATTCCTGGTGCGGCTGTCGCGCCGCCGGGACGTCGCCGAGGACCTGCTCGAGGAAACCTGGCTGCGCCTGGTCAAGCACGCGCGGCGGTTGCGGCCCGACACGAGGCTCGGCGCCTGGCTGTTCACCGTCGCGCGGAACCTGCACACGAGCTACCACCGCTCCCGCATGCTGGAAGACTCGGCGACAGCGAGCCTGATCGGGCTTTGGCCATTCAGCCTGGAGCGCTCCTCGCCGTTCGACGTCGCTGCGGCCAGCGAGCTCGAGCGGCGTATCGAGCGGGCGCTGGCGGCGCTGCCGGTGACCTCGCGGGAAGTGCTGCTGCTCGTGGCCGTGGCTGGACTGACGCATTCGGACGCCGCAGATGTCTGCGGCATTACGCCGGAAACGTTGCGCCAGCGGCTACATCGGGCGCGCGAGTCGCTGTCGAACGCGCTCGATCGCGATGCTGCGATCGCCGTCTCGACGCAGGGAGGCATGACGCCATGTCCGAACCGCTGACTCGACTGGTCGAACTGCCGTCGGCCGAACCCGACCCTACGCGGGCCAACCGCATCAGGGTGCGCTGCCGTACACGGCTCGGGCAGCAGACGCCGGGCGCATCCGCTTCGCGCGGTGTCGGCCCTGGCGGCAGGGCGGGGCGAATCTGGCAGCCGGCGGTCGTGGTTCTTGGAGTCGGTTACCTGACCGAGGTCGTCATCCAGGCACTCCGCGTGTACGGCCTTCTCTAGATTCGCACGGGCACGCCCGTAGCCGAAGCTGCTGTGGGTGTCGCCGGATGTTCGGACGCGATAGACGAGGGGGCGAGTGAATCCCCTTCGCCAGAGGCACCGCGGCTCGGCGGGAGACCCGCCGCAGCCGTGTGGGCCCCTCACGCGTCGTCGGCGCGGCGCTGCGCGGCGCAGACCTCGCGGGACGCCGCGGTGCAGTCAGAGCGTCGGTGGATCGCCGTTAGAACAGATCCCCGTGCCAGTACGCGATCTCCGACGGGTTGAGCGGCGGCATCGGCAGCGTGCGATCGCGCAACGGCCGGATCATCATCACTTCGTCGGTGGGCGTCACCGACGCCACTTCGAGCTGCGGCGGCCGCAGGTCGTGCGGCCAGTAGCCACTGATGCGCGGCGGGTCGAGCGACGGCTCGCGCGCCAGCATCACCTGCAGCATCGCGCCCAGCCGCGCGCCCGACGGGTCGCGATCGCCCGCGTCCTCGATCGTCCACTCGCCGTTGTAGACGCTGCAGAGCATGTAGGCCACGGCCATGTGGCCTTCCTCGGCCACGAGGAACTCGACCTGTCGCAACCCGGCCGGCCCCAGACCGGCCAGGAGCCGCTGCTTGCTGATCGCGTACCGGATGAAGTCGTCGTTGCGATCGAGCGCGAAGCGCGCCTTCGAGGCGCGCGTCAGACCGAGCTCGGTGACGTGCGCGAGATCCTTGTCGTCGCCGGCCCGCACGAGCATCGCCGGCGCGCCCTTCTTCATGAGCACGCGCACGGTCGTCGTGTCGAGCGGCATGGGCACGAACTCGAGCCGCTCGAACAGCGCGGGGCCGATATCCGAGAAGAGCAGCGCGAACTCGAGACCCTCGGTGTTGGCGGCATCCACCAGGTGCGCGACCATCGCCGACGCGGCCCCGCGGCCGCGCAACTCCGTGGGGGTGAACAGCGCGCCGATCCCGAGCACGCCGCGGATGCGCCCATCGACGCGGGCCGAGAGGTCGTAGCGCTTGGCACTGGCCAACAGCCGCGAGCCGTCCATGAGCGCGACATGCTCGATATGCGCGGCGCCCCACGCCGTGCGGCGCACGGCTGCCTGGAACCTGGCGTAGGCCTCGACGGTGAGGCCGCCACCCCACACGGGGTAGGTGTCTCGAAGAATCTGGTCGAGCACCGCGTCGGACGCGAGCTCCAGTCGTAGGGCCATGTGTGCTCTGCCAGCCGGCGGGCACGCCGGTGATCCTGACAAGGTTACCCTAGCGACGCTGCGCCTCACATCACCCTGAGAAGCCCCTCGGCTCGGCTCCGCTTCGCTAGCACAGCGTCTCTTTGTCCCGCTCCGGGGTCCCCACCGCGCGGAGTCGGCGCGGTGGGGTGGCCTCCGCGGGGCGGGGCGGACGCGTATCATGTCCGGGTGACCATCGCCGACCTGCCCACGCCCGCCGTGCTCATCGAGCGTCCCCGCCTGCACGCCAACATCGTGCGCATGCAGGAGGCCGCCATCGACGCCGGCGTCACGCTGCGGCCCCACGCCAAGACGCACAAGAGCCCGCTCGTCGCCATGATGCAGATTGAGGCCGGCGCCGCCGGCATCTGCTGCGCCAAGCTGGGCGAAGCGGAGGTGTTCGCGGCCGCGGGAATCAAGGACATTCGGGTGCCGTATCCGCTGCAGCCGGCCCACTATTCGCGCGTGCGCGCATTGCAGGCGCTCACGCGGCTGTCGTTCGTGGTGGACGACCTCGAGGTGGCACGGGGATGGTCCCACGCAATGACGGCCGCCGGCAGCCTGGTGGACGTGCTCGTGAAGATCGATGTGGGGTTCCACCGCTGCGGCATTTCGCCCGATCCGCTCGACGCGGTGCCGTTCCTGCGCGAAGTGGCGACGATGCCGGGCCTGCGCCTGGCGGGCATCCTCAGCCACGCCGGCCACGCGTATCACGCGCATTCCGACGCGGAGATGGAAGCCATGGCCGCCGGCGAGCGCGACCTCATGGCGGCAGTGGCCAGCGCGGCGCGCGGCAGCGGCATCGCGATCGGCGAGATCAGTGCGGGCGCCACGCCCCCGGCGCGGTATTCCTTGCGGGTCGCGCGCGGCACGTTCACGGAGTTCCGCCCAGGCAACTACGCCTACTTCGATCGCACGATGGTCGGCCTCGGCGCGGCCACGCGCGACGACTGCGCGCTCACGGTGCTGGCCACGGTGGTGAGTTCGCCGGCGCCCGACCGGATCGTGCTCGACTGCGGCAGCAAGATCCTGGCGGCCGACCTCGCGCGCGGATTCACCGCCGTGCCGGGTCACGGCGACGTGTATCGCGCGCTCGCGCCGACACCGGGCGAACAGCCGGATCCGCACTTGCTTGTCGAGCGACTCTCGGAGGAACATGCCACCGTGCGCGTGGCGCCTGGCGCCGCGCCGCTCAGACCGGGCGACCGCGTGCGCGTATTGCCCAACCATGCGTGCGTGGTGTCAAATCTGGTTGACGAGGCTTGGCTCGTGCAGGGACTCGACGTGGTGAGCGCGCTGCCGGTGACGGCCCGCGGCAAGGTGCAGTAGCCCGATGTCGGAAAAGGACACACACGTGAGCGATAGCCCGATGACCGGCGAAGCCCTCGGCATGGTCGAGACGCGTGGCTTCATCGGCATGGTCGAAGCCGCCGACGCCATGCTCAAGACCGC
>JANORI010000710.1:0-5392 GCA_031415235.1 Acidobacteriota bacterium
GGCAAAGTCCGTGTTGATGGTGAGGTCGGCGGTGAGGCCGCGCGTCAGGCCGTACTTGACGTCGACCCCGGAGGCGGCGCTCAGTTCGTTCGCCGTCGGCGGACTGGCCCGCCGGTCGGTCGTCGATGTGGCGATGGCGAAGGGCTTCACCTCGAGGTTCTTCGCACCGGCCGGCGTCTCGACGCCGGTCAGGGTCGCGGCCAGCGAGAAACGGTTGATGCCGCCAAACGAGAAGGCCGGAGGAATCGGACTGAGGAACGAGCGCTCATTCTTCCAGCGCACGTTGCGCTCGACGTTGATGCCCCAGACCTGCGGACCACTGCTTCCGTAGCGCAGCGACCTGAAGGGAATCGCCATCTCGACGCTCCAGCCGCCGTCGAATCGTGCGCTTCGCGTAGTCCACACCGTATTCCAGTCGGTGTTCTCGTTGCGCTCGTCGGTCACTTGGGCATCGCGGAGCGCGCCGAGCAGGTTGGTCTGGAACAGGACGCCGTTGCGGCGGTCGAGGAACGTATCGAGCGCCACGGTGACACTGTCGCCACCGCCGATGTTGCGGTGGTCACGGCGCATCTCGGTCGCGATGATTCGGTCGGGCTCGCTGTCCCACAGCCGCGCCGCCACGTACAGCGTAGTGGCGTCGTAGAGGATCCAGATGTCGGTGGCCTCGGTGGCCGAGTCGCCCGGGCGCGGTTCCTGCTGGACGAAGCCGGCGGTGGCGGGCGTGCCCTCGTACACCGCATCGTCGAGGCGCCCATCGATAGCCAATGGCTGGTCGAGCCTGAGCGCCCTCAGGGTGAGCCGCCCCTCATCGTCGCGGCCAGCGACGGGCACATTGGCCGCGGTCTGCGCGCCAGCGATCGCCAGTGTTTCGGGTGCGCCGGTCGCCCCTGTGGCCACGGACTGGCCCGCGAAGGACGACATCCGGGCGAGCGTGAGGCCGATCGCAAGCATCACGGCGAAGGCACGGCGGACGCCGGGGCGATGCCGCGAAGTGTGCGAGGGACGGCGAGCGTCGAGCAAGGCGTCGGGGTCGAACGGCGTCGGCAGGTTCATGGGCGGTCTGACGGCTATCGTAGGCGTCGGGTTGTGACGGCGCCCGGGGTTTCGGGCGAAGGGTCGCGAACGCGGCGGGAACGGGCGTGAGCGGCGGGCAAGCGGCGGCGGCGCCCAGGCGCGCCGGGGGGCAACGACCACTCGCCGCCGGGATCGCGCCAGTCACGGGGTAGACTCGACCGAACGCGCCGCCGTTGTGGCAGTCAGCGCCGAGCCGCGCCACACTTACGCCGGGTGCCATGGAACCCACACCGACCTTCCCCCTGGGCGCGCCGTCGTCGTTCCACCTGGTGGGCTACCTCGCTGGGACGGTGATCTACGCGCTGCTCCTAGTCACGCTCTGGCAATCGCGACACGCTGGCCATCCGCGCGGCGGGATTGCGATCGGCGTGCTGGGGATGGTCTGGAACCTCGGCAACCTGATCGCGGCTGCGGTGGCGTCGACGGCCCTCGGCTGGGCGCGGCCCCTCGTCGACGCGGTGGCCTACACCGCCCTCGGCGCCCTCCCGGCCGTGGCCGCGCACTCGGCGTTCCGCGCCCCCGACACCGAGCTCGGTCGTCGCCTGAGGGCGCCGGCGACCGTCATCGCCTACGCCGTGGCGCTCGGCCTGGGCATCGCGCACCTGCGGCAGGCGCTCCTCTTCGACTATGCGCCGTCGCCTCAGGGGATGCGCGTCGGCACGCTGGCGTTCGGCGGCATCGCCGTCGCTGTGCTGGTGGCGACGCACGGCCAGGCCGGGTGGCAGCGGGCATTGTGGGTGGTCGCCCTCGGCCTGTCGTCGCTCTCGGGACTGCATCTGGCGCGATGGCTCAAGCCCGAATCCTGGACGCTGGAGCTGCTCGGGCACCACGCCTCGCCGCTGCTGGCGCTCGCGATCCTCTACCAGGACTACCCCTTCGCCCTGGCCGACCGCTTCCTCAAGCGAGCGCTGACGCTGCTGGGCATGACGGTAGTGGTGGCGGTCTCGTCCGCACTATTGCCGTACGTGCTCGGGGACGCCGCGCTGCGCGACGCCGCGCCGGCCACCGGCCTCGGCCTCGGCCTCCTCGCCGCCTGCTGCTATCCGTGGCTGCGGCAGGGTTCGGAGTGGCTCGTCGATCACTTCGTACTGCGACGGGACACCCACGGACGGGTGCGCCGGGAGCTCGTCGACGCGATCCAGTCGGCGATCGGCGTCGAGCCGCTCCTCGACGCAACGTGCGCACGCCTCAGCCGGGCGCTCGGCGCCACTGACGTGACGTGGTCCCTCTGCCCCGACGTCCATCCCACCCGGGGACCGATACCGGCCGAGTCCAGTCCGGCCCCTGATCCGGTCGTCGTGATCGACCATCGCACCGGCGCCAGGATCGATCTGGCGACGGCCGACGCTCCGCGCTTCACGATCCATCTGCGCGGTCTCGGCGGAGGCCGGCGTCTGACGGCCGACGACATCGCGCTGCTCGAGAGCGTGGCGACCGGAGCCGTCCGACGCATCGACGCGCTGCGACTCGACCAGGAGCGCATCGCGCACGCGGTGCGCGAACAGGAGGCCCGGACCCTCGCCGCCGAAGCCGAACTCACCGCGCTGCGCGCGCAGGTCAACCCCCACTTCCTCTTCAACGCGCTGAACACGGTGGGACACCTGATTCAGACCGCTCCCGACCGGGCGCTCGAGACGCTGCTCGACCTGACCGATCTGCTGCGGCGGGTGCTCAAGTCCGAAGGGCGTTACACAACCCTCGGCCGCGAGATGGAGGTGATCGACGCGTATCTCCAGATCGAGCGCGCCAGGTTCGAGGAGCGGCTCGGCGTGGATATCGATGTCGAGGCCGGCCTGGCCGGCGTGGAGATCCCTCCACTGGCGATCCTGCCGCTGGTCGAGAACGCCATCAAGCACGGCATCGCGCGATCGCTCAGACCGGGCCGGGTGGCGGTGACAGCCCGTTACGTTGAGGCCGCCGCGAGCGTGCCCGGCGGCGCCTGCCTCAGCGTGACCGTCAGCGACACTGGTGCCGATGCGGCCGCCAGCGAGATCGGTGAGCGGTTCCGCACGGGCGTCGGGTTGTCGAACCTCGAGCGTCGGCTGCGCGCGTACTACGGTGATAGCGCGTCCCTGGTCGTGCAACGACTGCCTGACGGGGGCACGACGGTCGACGTGCGGATGCCGCTGCCCGGCCGTCCCCATCTCGGTGACACCGCGGCCGTGGTCACGGCCGGGGGCGCGCCACGGGGGCGCTCATGAAGCTGCGGGTGCTGTTCGCCGACGACGAGCGGCCCGCCCGCTCGTACCTGGCGTCGCTGCTCCACGGGATGGACGACGTGGACATCGCGGGCGAGGCGGCATCGGGAGTCGAGGCCGTCCCCCTCATCGAAAGGGTCCGGCCGGATCTGGTCCTGCTCGACGTGCACATGCCCGGACTCGACGGCTTCGAAACGATGGCGCTGCTCGAGCTGCGCCCGCTGCCGCTCGTCGCGTTCGTCACGGCACACGACGCCTACGCCGTGCGGGCCTTCGAGGCCCATGCCATCGACTACCTGCTCAAGCCGGTGCGCCGGGCCCGCTTGCGCGAGACGCTGCAGCGCGCGCGAGAGAAGCTCGAACACCGCGACCTGCGCGATGAAGAGACCGCACGGGTGCAGGCCGCCGGGGCCCTGTACACCGAGGCCAAGGGCGGGTACCTCGAGCGGCTGCCGGTCCGGAGGAAGCACGACATCGTCATCGTCGCGGTGCGTGACATCGCCTCGCTGGTCACCGAGCACGAGCTGCTGGTGCTGACCACGGTGAACAAGGAGCGGTTCGTGCTCGACACGCCCCTGCGCGAGATCGAGGGCAGACTCGACCCGGCGCGCTTCGTGCGGCTGAGCCGCAGCGCCCTGGCGAACCTCGACGTCATCGCCAGGGTCGAGCCGCTGCCAGGTGGGCTGCACACAGTGCACCTGAGCAACGGGCAGCAGATTCATGTCAGCCGCCAGCACTCCCGGGTGCTGCGGGCTCGCGTGCTGGACATCTGACAGTCAGGGACCGAGGTCGCCAACTTGACAACTTCGGACTCCGAAGCTCACTTGACGGCGTGGGCCAACGAACGCCGTTGCTGCTCGACTCGTCGCCGTTCGACCGGCGCATTGCCACCGGCCTGCACAAGCTTGGGCTCGCGCTCAAACACCAGACGTGGAACCAGGCCAGCGCGCACGGAGTGTCGCCGACGCAGGGACAGATTCTGGCCGTACTTTCGGCCGATGGCGCCCTGAGCACGTCAGAGGTGGCGGCTCGCCTCGGCATCGGCCTGCCGACTGTCAGCGAAGCCGTCACCACGTTGGCGGACAAAGGCTACGTGCGGCGCACGGCGGACGCGCGCCACCCACGGGCACGTTTACTGCGGCTCACGGCCGCAGGCACCCGCTCGGCGGCCCACACACGCGCGTGGCCGGAGTTCCTTACCCAGGCGGTCGGCTCGCTGACGGACGCCGAACAAGCCACGGTGCTCACGGCGCTCGTGAAGATGATCCGCACCCTGCAGGAGCAGGGGCAGATACCCATCAGCCGCATGTGCGTGACGTGCTCGCATTTCCGACCGCACGTGCACGACGGCGACACGCCGCATCACTGCGCGTTTGTCGATGCCCCCATGCGGGCGGTGCACCTGCGTCTCGACTGCGCGGACCCCGAGCTCGGACCCGAAGACCAGCGGCGCATCGCCTGGGTCCGTTTCGCGAACGCAGGCTGAACCACCGCGCACGCCTTCGCATCGGCGACAAGCGTCGGCGGGTAGACGCGTGCGCACATGACGAAGGAGAGGTCACCGATGACGACAGGCATTCCCGGGTATACCGCAGGCACGCAGGCGGTCGCGCGTTCGCCGATCGCCTTGCACGACTTTGCGTTGATGCAGAAGAGCGTGCTCTTCGGCGACGGCGACGTGCGCGCCTTGCGTCAGTCCCACGAGGTGGTCAAGGACCAGATCGACGCCATTCTGGACGTGTGGTACGGCTTCGTCGGGTCGCAGCCGCACCTCCTGACATCGTTCACACATCGAGAAAGCGGCGAGCCAATAGGCGACTACCTCGCCGGCGTGCGACGCCGCTTCGGGCAGTGGATCCTGGACACGGCGCGCGCGGAGTACGACCAGGCGTGGCTCGACTACCAGCACGAGATCGGCCTGCGGCATTATCGGGCGAAGAAGAATCTGACCGATGGCGCGGCCTCGACTGCTCTCGTGCCCTTTCGCGATCTGTTCCTGCTCGTCGTCCCGGTCACGACGACCCTGACGCCGTTCCTGGCGAAGCACGGCCACAGTGCTGGCGAAGTCGAGGCCATGCACGCCGCGTGGGTGAAGGCGTGCTTGCTCCAGCTCACGCTGT
>JANORI010000711.1:0-5518 GCA_031415235.1 Acidobacteriota bacterium
GAGTCGAGGAGTTCGTCGAACCCGAGCAGGCGTTGCAGACGGCTGATGACAGGGAATAGCGCGCTCTGCGAGTCGTACGGCGAACAACGAAACTCGATGCTGTTCGACACGTGATGGCGGAGGTCCCTCACGAGGCGCGACTTGCCGATGCCCGGCTCCCCGCTGATGAACGCCATCTGGCTCTGCCCTGCCGCGGTTCGGTCCCACAACGCCAGGAGCGTTCCCAGTTGGTCGCCGCGACCGATGAGCGGCGTCACGCCGCGCCCGTCGGCGGCATCGAGACGATCGACGATCCCGCTGTCTGACACCACGCGGTAAACATGCACGGCCTTCGCCATGTTGCGCAGCTGCTGGACGCCCAGGTCCTCGTACTTGATATATGCCCGGACCAGGTCGAACGTCGCACCGCTGATGACCACCCCATCCGGCGGCGCCATGTTCTGGAGCCGAGCCGCGATGTTGAGGGCGTTGCCCGTCGCGCGGTCCTCCTTCTGCCCGTCGCTCATTTCGCCAATGACGACCGTGCCGGTGTCGATGCCGATGCGCACCTGCAGTCTGACGGTGTGCCGCCGTTCGAGCTGCGCGTTGAGTGTCTCCATGGCGTCGAACACGCCGAACGCCGTACGGACCGCGCGATAGGCGTCATTCTCGTGTGCGACGGGCCAACCGAAATAGCAGACCATCCCGTCGCCGAGCCTCTCGGCGACGGAGCCGTCGAAGCGACGGACGACCGCCTCACAGGTGTCGTGGTAGTTCGAGACGATCTCTCGCCAGTCTTCGGGATCGAACTGCTCGGCGTGTCTGGTTGAGTCGACCAGGTCGCAGAACATCACCGTCAGGTGACGGCGTTCGCCTGCTCGGCTGCGATAGTTGTGTGAAGGGAGAGTCTGCACGGTAGCCGGAACAAATCCGGATGTCTTCGACGGAGGAATGCTAACCTATTTCCTCCACATCGGGGCGTGAGAGGCGCTTGGCGCCGTTCCCGTGCCCACGTTGATGCCCTGGGAGCGCGCGGTATGTCCCCGTATGACGACGTTCAGGTCGCCTGGAAAACGCTGAGCCGCGACGGTCACATCGGCCTGTCCGATGCGGTCCGGATCGTCGTGGCGGCCGCCAACTCCGGTTCGGGCCGGCGGGCGCTCGCAGAACGTCTCGCCGGCGCCAGCAACGAGATCCTCATCGACGAGGACGCGTTCTCCTACCTTCGCATCGGTCGAGACCTCCCGGTGCCTCCGGGGGTCCAGGACAATCGTGCGGATGAGTACTTTCGTACGAGGTTCTACACCGGCACACGCCTGTCTCGGACCCACCACGTCGAGACTCCCAGGGAGCTGCTCTACTTCAACTTCAAGGTCGTGATGCTCACTGGCACGCTCGACGATGTCGCGGGCGTGCGCGAGCAGATGCGAGGGAGCGGCTACGATCCGGTGATCGCCCGCATGTGGGGCAGCGAGAAGGCCATCGGCATCATCATGGTGAACGAGTTTCGCGACACGACCTTCGGTCCGTACAATGAGGTGATCTTCATGGCCACGGTGGTGCCCGCGGCTTCGCCCGAGAGCGCCAAAGCCGTCGAGTACGTGAACGCCCTGTCGCTGCAGACTCCCTTGGACCGGGGTGGAACGACCTATGTGTTCAAGCTATGGCTCGACGAGTTGAGCGCGATTGACGGCGGCAACGACTTTCTCGGCACGAACAAGGAACTGGGCTGCTTCAGATTCGGGGACCGCAGCGACGGCGCCCGTGAGTTCCGCTCCTGGGACAGAGAACTCAAGGCGCTCGTGAGCGGAGTCGTCCCGGGCGCGATCTCGGCCGATGCCGCCAGGGCAATCGAAGCCGCCTACCGAGCGGCGGCGGCCAGCGCGGGGACGGACGTTCCAGCCAGCTCTGTCACCACCATTCCCGTCGCGAGTCGACCCGACCGGGACGTCGGCAAGCCAGCCTGTAAGTGGTCGTTCGCGGTCGACTGGCGGAAGACGGCGCTGGCGGAAGTCACGCCGAGTCAGGTGGGCCTCCGCTTCGGCGACGCCGAGTGGGCGCGGCGGTTCGGGGGGTTCGGGTTCACCCCGGCGCTCAGCTTCTATTCACCGTCCGGAGTGGGTCAGATCTACCGGACTGCCGGCGGCTGCCCGTCCATTTCCGACGGAGCGTAGAGCTACGCGTCGATCGTCGGGCCAGCGAAGCGCCCGCCTGGGGGCTACCTTGGTGAAGGGGATACCCCATTTGTACAATTCTGGGTGCTGACGTGACGGTGCCTTGCCCAGCGAGCGCGCCCCGATCGACGGGCTAGCGCGAGACGAGTTGCTCCAGGAGAATGCGCGGTTGCGCGAGGAACTCGCGCGCCGAGCGGGCGCGACGCATGGCCGTCGGCCTGTTCTGGACGATGCTCCGCGCCTATCATCCCGTGTCGGGTATGACCCGTTCACGGTCGCAGCGGATCGCACCCGCGGCGACTGGGTGGTCCTTCTGGCCGCTAGCCCTTGCGGCTCTGCATGATGGCGCGGACCAGTTCCTCGGGCACGTCGTTGGCCATGTATGAGCCGGCCTCGTTGCAGGCGGTCTTACTCGCCTCGACGGTGACCTTGTATTGGTTCAGGTAGCGCTCGCACGGGGGGCACAGGCTCATGTGCCGTTCGAAGGAGGCTTGTTCGTCGGGCGCCAGCTCGCCATCGAGGTAGCGCAGGATGAATTCCGTGCACTCGCGGCAGTTCATCGCGTCACCTGGTCTGTCTCGCGCGAGGGCGCCGCGCCGAATCGCTCGTTGAGCAACGCGCGCAGGGCCTGACGGGCCCGGTGCAGACGGATCTTCACGGCGTTGTCGGTAATGCCCAGCATGGCGGCCGTTTCCGGCGTGTTCAGCTCTTCGATGTCACGAAGCAGCAAAACGGTACGGTAAGTGTCGGGCAGCCGATCGATCTGCGACCGCACGAAGGCGCGGGTCTCGGCCCGCTCGAGCACCACATCGGCGCCGTCGGACCAGGCCACGGCCTCGCGCGTCTGATGCCCGTCTTCCCTGAAGGCCGGCAGCAGCGGCTCGATCGGCTCCTCGGGCTTGCGCTTTCGGGTGCGCAGTCGCATGAGCGCCTTGTTGACCACAATGCGGTGCAGCCACGTGGACAGTCTGGCATTGGCCTCGAACCGCTCGAGCGCCTTGAAGGCCGACAGGTATGCTTCCTGCAGCACGTCGCGCGCTTCCTCGTCGGTGCCGACGATGCGCCGGGCCACGGCCAGCAGCCGGCCAGATGTGTCGCGCACGAGTGTCTCGTAGGCGGCGTCGGAGCCGGCGCGCAGGCCGGCGAGCAGCGCGGCCTCGGCCTGCTCATCGGCAAGCGGTTCGTGCGCGAAATCCATCGAGCGACCGACTGTATCACCTCCTCGTGACCACGGGCCGGTCCGCGACTAGGCTTCCGGCGCGCCCGGCAGCAGGGGCTCGAGGTCGGGAGCCTGCGCGCCGTCCTCGGTGCACACCGCGTACTTCGTCTCGCCGGCGTGATACATCGCCACGCCCGCGTACTCGCCGCGCGCGTTCAGCACGAAGAAGCGGATGTTGAAGTTGGGGTTGCCCCTGGCATTCAGCAGGCGCCTCTCGACCGTGTTGGCCTTGATGCGCTTCAAGGCCTCCATCCCAGCGTCCTTGGGCGAGAGGCCGCGACGCATGGCCTCCACGATCGAGAACGACGACAGGTTGTACAGGTTCGCCTCGCCGCGTCCGGTCGATCCGGCGGCGCCCACGGCGTTGTCCACGTAGAGCCCCGCGCCCAGGATGGGCGAGTCGCCGGTGCGTCCGGGAATCTTCCACGCCAGGCCACCCGTCGTGGTCACGCTGCAGATGTCGCCCGTGGGCCCGATGCCGCTGCAGTTGATCGTGCCCCAGAAGCTGCCTTCGCGAATCAGCCCGTCGCGCACCATCGAGCGCCCGGCCGCCAGCCCGCGCGATTCCCCGGCCAGCTCGGTCAGTCCCGGATCTCTCTCGTGCTTCGGGATGGGCTTGCGTCCCTCGCCCTTCGGATCCAGATAGTGCTCGGGGTCGACGCGACGCTTCCACTCGAGCCAGAGCTTCCGCGAGTTCTCAGTGTTGAGGTCGGCCTCGACGGTGAAACCCATGTTGCGCGCGAAGCGCTGCGCGCCCTCGCCGACGATCAGGTGATGGTCGGTGTAATCCATCACGGCCCGTGCCACGAGCGACGGCGTGCGCACGCCTTGGATGCCCGCCACCGCGCCCGCGCGCTTGAGCGGACCGTGCATGCACGACGCGTCGAGCTCCACCATGCCATCGGCATTCGGGAGCGCGCCGTAACCGATGCCGGTCTCGAGCGGATCCAGCTCAGGGATGTTCACGCCGGCAATGAGCGCGTCGAGCACGTCCTTGCCTTCGGTGATGAGCCGGAAGGCCCGTGCGACGCAGTTCTCCTTGCCGCCGTTGGTGAACTCGAAGCCCGAGTAGTCCGACACGACCACGGGCTTCACCCTGCGCTGGATGAGCAATGAGGCCGACGCGGCCGGCGACGGGTCGGCGCGCGTGGCACTCGCGGTGGCCGCCGCGAGCGAGGCGGTCGTAGACGTCACGAAGTCGCGTCGCGTCATCATGTCGCTGCTCCTGGGGTCGCCTGGCTTCGTCAGTCGTGCTCGATGCTCGGGAGCGCGCTCGGGCCGGGCTCTTCGACGTTGGGCCGCCAGAGTACCATGACCTTGCCTACGCTCTGCACCGACGTAGCGCCCGTGCGGGCGCAGACCGCGGCGAAGAACGCTTTCCGCTCTTCGCGGTCCGGCCCACCGGCCCGCACCTTGATCAGCTCGTGCGCGACGAGCGAGCGGTTCACTTCGGCGACGACCGCGTCGGTCACCCCTCCGTGCCCGATGTGCACGACGGGCTCGAGCGCATGAGCGCGGGCCTTCAAGTGAGCGCGCTCCCTAGTGGTGAGGGTGACCGGCATTCCTACGATTGTAGTCGCACCGGGCCGGTTCGAGAGGCGGGTGGCGTCAGTGCGGGACCCCGAGTACGATGCGCACTTCGTGCAGGGCGCCGTCGTCGACGAGCGGTATCGCCCCGCGATCGACCGGAGTGCCGTCGAGGGTCGCCGAGCGCACGCCGCGGCACTGGCGATCGGGGTTCGTCACGACGATCTGGTAGGTGCTGGCGCCGAACCGCCAAGTGATGTCGTAGCCGGGCCATGCCGAGGGGATGCACGGGTCGATGTGGAACGTCGTGCCTCGGCGGCGCAGGCCGAGCATGCTCTCGACGCCCGTGCGATACAGCCATGCCGCCGACCCCGTGTACCAGCTCCAGCCACCGCGGCCCGCATGGGGCGCGCGACCGTAGACGTCGCCGGCGACGACGTAGGGCTCGGTCTTGTAGTGGTCTACTCCCGCAGCCGTGCGGGTGTGATTGATCGGGTTCAGCATGTGGAACAGCTCGGCGACTTCGTCGCCGCTGCCCAGCCGCGCCAGCGCCATCACCACCCACGCCGCCGCATGGGTGTACTGCCCGCCGTTCTCGCGCACGCCCGGGGGATAGGCC
>JANORI010000712.1:0-3197 GCA_031415235.1 Acidobacteriota bacterium
CCGCGAGGCCGGCGCGACGCAGCGTCTTCGAGTCAAAGGGCCGCTGGCCGGCGAGCAGCTCGTAGAGCAACACTCCGAGCGAATAGACGTCGGTGCGGGTGTCGATGTCGAGGTTCGACATCTCCGCCTGTTCGGGGCTCATGTACTCCGGCGTGCCGATGAGCTGACCGAGTTCGGTGAAGACGGTGCGCTCGGTGAGGCGCTGCGACGTGGCCTTGGCGACGCCGAAGTCGATGATCTTGGGAGTGTGCTTCTCGTCCTGCGTCGTGACGAGCACGTTCGACGGCTTGATGTCGCGGTGGATGATCCCTTTCTGGTGCGCGTGCTGCACGCCGGCGCACACGGCGACGAACAGGGTGAGCCGTTCGCGGATGCTGAGTCGCTGTTTGTCGCAGTACTCCGTGATCGGGATGCCCTGGACGTACTCCATCGCGAAGTAGGGGCGCCCCTCGGGCGTGGTCCCCGCGTCGTAGACGCCGGCGATGTTCGGGTGGTTCATCAGCGCCAGCGCCTGCCGTTCCGCCTCGAAGCGCCCGATCACCTCCCGGGTGTCCATCCCGGCCTTGATGACCTTGAGTGCCACCTGACGCCGGACCGGCTGGCTCTGCTCCGCCAGCCACACCTCGCCCATGCCACCCTGACCGACGTGGCGCAGGAGGCGATACGGGCCGACCTCGAGCGATGCCCGCGGGCCGGTGGCGCCGGACTGGGTCGTGGCGGCTTCGGTCGGGGGCTCGGGTTCGCGAGGAGCTTGCGAGCTCATGACTCCGTAGTATCTGCGATGCGGCCCTACTTCGCCGCCGGGCTCTTGAACACCTTTCCGCCCTTCACCACGGTCTCGACGTGCGCCAACGCCGTGATGTCGTAGAGCGGGTTGCCGTCGACGACGATGATGTCTGCCAGCTTGCCGGCCTCGATGGTGCCGAGGTCGCGCTGCTTGCCCAGAATGTTCGCGCCCACGCGCGTGAGCGCCGAGATGACCTTGATGGCCGGCATGCCCAGGTCGACGTGCACCTTGGCCTCGCGCCACAGGGCCTCGGTGTGGAAGTTCATGGGCGTGCCCGAGTCGGTTCCCATGCCGAGCACGGTGCCCGAGTCGGTGAATTGCGTGACACCTTTGGTCCGAAAAATCATCTCGCGATCGGTTCGGCCGAAGTAGCCGAGCGCGCGCCAGTTGCCCAGTGAGCGCTGCACCTCGGCGTAGATCGCCGGCGTCATGTCCTTCTTCAGTTGCGGGTCCTGCAGGCGCTCCGGGAAGGCGGCCGTGTCGGGATACACCCACGCGCGGTGCGCGGCCGTAATCACGACTGGGCGGCCGGCGTTGACGATGTCGGTGATGAGCTGCGCGCTGTAGGGCGGCGCGGTGCCGGCCGATCCGGCGTGGCTGAGCACGTCGATGCCCATCTCGAGGGCGTTACGCACGTCTTCTTCGGCATACACATGGGCATGCACGCGAACGTTGTGCTTGTGCGCGGTCTCGGCGATCGCCTTGCAGTCGTCGCGGGTCAGGCCCGAATGGGCCTTGATGACATCGACACCGGCGGCGATCAGCTTCTCGGTCTCGGTCGCGGCCTGGGCCGTGCTGGTCACGGCGATGCCACCGAACTGGTCGTCATGCCGCCGCCCTGACGGGTGATCCACGGGCCGCTCACAGACATGCGCGGGCCGGGCACCAGGCCCTTGGCGATGCGGTCGCGCACATCGAGGCCTTCCTTCAGCGGCGCGCCCAGGTCCACCGCCGAGGTGACGCCGGCGTTCACGAGCTGCTTGGCAGCGATCTCCATCACCGTCGTGAGCGTGCCCGGGCCCTGCACGGCGATCCACGGGAATCACTCGCCGTAGTTGCCGTGGCCAAGCAGGATGAGGTGCCCGTGCAGCTCGATCATGCCGGGCATCATCGTGCGGCCGCTGGTGTCGATGATCTGGAACACGCGGCGCATCAGCTGGGCCCACGACGCGCCGCGGGCTGAAGGCCGGCGCGGTGCTGGTGTCGCTCACGCTGGATGACCTCGCGTCGTTGGCAAAGCTGGCGCCGCAGATCGTGGGTGAGCGCTACATGGAGGCGGGTCGGAGGCTCCTGAACGGGTGACCGGCGGTCCCTGTATCGACCGACCTTCTGCCGTACGCCAAGACCATGTATGCGACGGCTATCGTGGGCGGCAAAGTGGTTCGGCAAGCTGTCGCCGGGCTTGGCGCGGGCCCACCGAGAGCACCGTGGGAAGACCCTGACCGACGCCGAGGCCGTGGCGGCGGTCGGAGGCAAGCGCCGCGAGCGCGCGCTCCGACGCGCGAGACCGTACGTTGCGAGTCGTTCTTGACACTGCATTCTGAAGCTCGCGACGTTTTCGGCTGATGACAACGCATCCGCGCTGATTCTCGCCCTCGTGCGCGCTGGCCCGTTTCTGGTCGTTGCGGAATAACGCGGTGGTGCTCGCTTGTCGCTACGATTCTCCGCGCGTGATCCAGCGCGGCACGACCGGTATGATCACGCTTTCCAAGTCGTCGAGCAGCGCGGAGGGATCGACGCCGTAACGTACCACCGCGCGGGTCTCGGACTTGATGAAGCCCTCGGTCCACGCGTGCTCCATGAACCGAATCAGGTCGTCGTAGAAGCCGTGGACGTTGAGCAGACCGCAGGGTTTCTGGTGCAGGCCCAGTTGCGTCCAGGTGACTGCCTCGAACCACTCCTCGAACGTGCCGATGCCGCCGGGCAGCGCGACGAACGCATCGGCCAGGTCCGCCATGCGCGCCTTGCGTTCGTGCATCGAGTCCACGACGTGCAGAGTCGTGACGCCGGTGTGGCCGACCTCGCGCGCCATGAGTGCATGAGGAATCACGCCCACGACCTCGCCTGCGGCTTCGAGCATGGCGTCGGCCACGACGCCCATCAGCCCCACGTTGCCACCGCCGTAGACCAGGCCGTGACCACGAGCCGCCAGTTCGCGGGCCAAGGCGCGCGCCGCCTCAGCATACTCACGAACGTCGTCTCAGAGCTGATGAAACGGCGGCCGGATCACGGTGTCGTCGAGTGGATCGCGAGCGCGCCGGAGTCGGTACTGTTCCTCAGCGTTATTACCATAGGCGAGGTGCGGAAGGGTATCGATGTGCTGGCGCTCAGCGACCCGCGACGTGCGCGTCTTCAGGTCTGGCTGGATCGCGATCTTCGTCTCCGCTTCGCCGGCCGGTGGCTCGCCTTC
>JANORI010000713.1:0-1645 GCA_031415235.1 Acidobacteriota bacterium
GCCAAGACAATCTTGAACGTCTCGTATTGACTAGGCGTTGGATTCGGAATAGCAACGGCCAAGGCGAGCATGACCACTACGAACACAACACCAAATGCGAATACCGCAAGCCGTTCCATCCTCTTGTTCATGCTCAGCAACGCTCCCTCGTAGTGTAGGCGGGCCGTTCCGATGGCGACCTTTGCGCCGGTTTGGACGCCAGCAACAATTGGTAACGGCTTGGCAACAGTCTGCTGCCATCCCGGAGAGCGCGGCCGGCCACGACATTGTTCACGTGCAACCCGCTAACACTACTTTGTCACGTTGATCGGCGTACCTCCGCGGCCTGAAGGCCGAATGGTACTTGTACTTTTTTGGTACATTCGCTACGCTGCGGGCTGTGACGACTGGCCCGGCCCGCGCGATGTTGCGACGCCTGGGCCAGTTTCTGGACGGCTTCAGTGCGTGCTTCAGCCGCCAACCGCAGCGCGCGGCGGCCAGTCAGTATCTCGACGGGCTGCTCAACGACAGCGAACGGAAGTCGATGCAGGCGATGCACGGCCGGTTGAGCGATCCCGGCCAGTATCAGGCGCTGCAGCACTTCATCACGCACTCGCCGTGGGACGCGCAGCGCGTGTGGACGCACCTGCGCAGCGTGGTGCCCGTGCGCGCCGGGATCCTCGCGATCGACGACACGGGCTTTCCCAAACAGGGCACGCAGTCGGTCGGTGTGCAGCGCCAGTACTGCGGCGCGCTCGGCAAGATCGGCAACTGCCAGGTCGCGGTCTCGAGCGCGCTGATCGCCGACGGCCGCACGTGGCCACTGGCCTTCGATCTGTATCTGCCCGTCGCGTGGACCGAGGCTGCGGACCGCCGTGACGCCGTCGGCATCCCTCCGGCCGTCCAGTTTCGCGAGAAGTGGCGCATCGCGTTGGCACAGGTGCGCGCGATTCTGCAGGCGGGCTTCGAGGTCACGGCCGTCGTCGTCGACGCGGACTACGGCAGCAACGCCGCGTTCCGCGCCGGCCTGGAACGCCTCGGCCTCCCGTATGGTGTCGCGATCCGCGGCGAGGCGGTCTTCACCGTGCCCGGCGTCTCCGGAGCCCCCGTGAGTGCCACGGTCCTCGCGACCTCCGCGCCCGACGACGCCTGGGAGACAGTGACGTGGGGCGCCGGCACGGCCGGTCCGCTGACCGCGCGCTTCTGTGCGCTGCGCGTGCGCCCCACGAAGGGGCGCGGCGAGCGCTGGTTGCTCTGCGAGCGCTCCACCACCGACGTGCGCAAGTACTACCTGCTCCATCTGCCCGCGACCACGCCGCTGGTCGATCTCGTCGCGCTCGCCCGCAGCCGGTGGCCCATCGAGCAGCAGTATCGCGAGCTGAAAGACGACCTCGGCCTCGATCACTTCGAAGGCCGTACGTATCAAGGCTGGACGCATCACGTCGTGCTCACCGCCGTGGCCTTCACCTTCTTGCAGATCGAACGCGGGCGGCCGACGGACGCGCCTCGCCCGACGCTGCCCGTCGTCCGCGGCTGGGTCCGCGAGATCCTCGGCATGCTCGACAGCTTCCGCAGACATGCGCCGCTCCGAAGGTGACAAAGTAGTGCTAGGCGTCTTCGTACGCGCACGGCGGCGCGCGTGCTGGCGCCGGCCTCGGCACGTCGG
>JANORI010000714.1:0-4964 GCA_031415235.1 Acidobacteriota bacterium
ATCGTCTACCTCGTCAGGGTCGGTGTGCAGGTTCGCATCGATACGTCGACGCCAAAACGCAGGCGTCGGGCGGCGTAGACGCTGCCAGATCGCGAGCGTTGCCGACCTCCTCGGGCTGAAACTGGCGGCAGCGATGGAGCCTTGGCGAGGGTGGGCTGGAGAGGTGGTCGTAGGCCTTGATGAGTCGATTAGGCCATATAATCACCTCATCTGGCGAGGCCATTATGGATCTCAAACACCTTGAGACCTGGATCTGGCAACGTCGCGACTGGCCGCATTTCACGTGGGACGCCGCTCAACTCAGTACGCCGCTCGCCACCGCCCGCCGGGCACAAGGCGAAGTCGCCGGCATGGCGCGGCTGCTAGACGAGGATGCCGACCTCCAGCCACAGAGGACCGGGGTTCAGCTCCAGAAACAGAACCGTGCCGTCCGCGCTCCAACTGCCACTGAGGCCGTAGCTGGTCCCCGCCGCGGTGGCCACCACCTGTGGTGCTCCGCCGGCGACGTCGAGGCGGAGGAGCTTGCCGGCCGCAAAGAACCCGATCGACCGGCTACCGGGGGACCAGAAGGGCGCCGTCGCGCCCTCCGTGCCCGGCAGCGGCCGCGCCTCGGCCTCGCCGAGCGGACGCAGCCACAGTCGCGACGGTCCATCGGCCGAGGCGACGAAGACGAGGGAGCGGCCGTCGGGCGACAGCGCGAATTGCAGCGGCGCGTCGGTGGCGGGCGTCGTGATCTCCAGGCGCATCTCAGTCGGAGCGGGTGGTGGGGTCCGGCGCAGGTCGCGCAGCGCGGGCATCGCCAGGGCCCCGACGAGCGCCGCCAAAACGGCGGCCGCAGCCATCCATGGGAGGCGCGCGCGCGGTGATGCGGTTGCTGCCAGGACGCCTGAGGCGGACGCTCCCTCCACTGTGGGTGACGCCGTCAGCGCGTCGTCAATCTCCAGCCGCGCACCCGCGGCTGAATCGAGCCGCCGCTTACGGTCCTTCTGCAGACACCGGCGTAGCAGCCGTCGGATAGGCGCGGGCGTGCCAGCCGGCAGCGTGGTCCAATTCGGCTCGCGCGTCAGCACGGCGGCGATCGTGTCCGACATCGTCGTGCCGGCAAACAGGCGCTGCCCCGTCAGCATCTCGTAGAGCACCGCGCCAAGCGCCCAGACATCGGCGCGCTTGTCCACGGCCGTGCCGCGCGCCTGCTCCGGCGCCATGTACGCGGCGGTGCCAAGAATCATTCCGGCCTCAGTGCCTGCCGCGCCGTAGCCGTGGCGAAGGTGGGCCGGCGACGTGATGGTGGGCGAGTTCATCGCCTCGGGGCTCGACGCGGCGGCGGGGTCGAGCGCTTTGGCGAGACCAAAGTCGAGCACCTTCACCGTGCCGTCGGCGCGCACCTTGATGTTTGCGGGCTTCAGATCGCGATGGATGATGCCCTGCTCGTGCGCGGCTTCGAGCGCCTCGGCAATCTGCTTCGCAATCAGCAACGCTTCGTCGAGCGGAATCGCGCCGCGGGCGATGCGCTGCGAGAGGTCGTCGCCTTCGACCAGTTCCATCACGAGCGCGGTAATGCCCCCCTGCCCTGAGCCTGCCGAAGGGGCCGGCCCTGAGCCTGCCGGCCCTGAGCTTGCCGAAGGGGTCGAAGGGGAGGATTTCTCGAACCCGTAGATCGCCGCGATGTGGGGATGATTGAGCGACGCCAGCGTCTTCGCCTCGCGCTCGAACCGCGCCAGACGCTCGGGATCGGCGGCAAACGCGTCCGGCAGGATCTTGATGGCCACCTGGCGGCCGAGCGTGGTGTCCGTCGCGCGCCACACCTGACCCATTCCGCCTTCGCCAAGCGGCGCGGTGATCTCGTAGACGCCAAGCCGAGTGCCAGGGGTGAGGGCCACGTGGAATGTTTCGTTCAGGTACGACTGCCGGCTACGCGCCCAAGCGGGGCACGTCCAGGTCTTTGCAGATCTTCCGCGCCAGGTCCTGGCTGATTTCGTTGTGGCGGGGAATCGTCGACGCCTTCTTCGTCGTCCTGTTGACGTACACGGTGTGGCTGCCTCCTTCTCGCAGGAATTCGCACCCGTGTTGTTCCGGGTGCCGAAGGAGGTCGCGCCGCTTCACGCCGTGACCTTGAGCGGTTCCCTGATGAGATCCGCCTCCCGGGCGTCCTCGAGCGCGAACATCCGGTTGGCCTCGACAACCAGGGTCACCGCCTCCTTGAGGTTGATGCGGGCTTCGTCCAGCGTAGCACCCTGAGTGTTCGCACCGGGAAACTCCTCGACAAACGCGATGTAGCCTTCGGGAACCTTCTGAAACACCGCTGTGAACTGCAGTTCCATGCGCACCTCCTGACCAGATGATACGCCCGACGCTTACCGGATGTCCCAGTCGGTGGGCAGCTACTTCTTCGCCTCGGGATTCCAGTTCAGGATCAGCGTGATCGGCGCGGCGCTGGCGTCCGCCACCGGCTGGTTAATCAGGAACCGGCCGTCCCGCGCGACTGCGTACTGCGCCCGGTTCACCGCCTGGTTCCCGCCGTTTACGCTGCGTGCCGGAAAGAGCGCCACCGGGGTGCCGGCCGAAAACGACGGGCCCGCGACCGTGACGGGCACGGCCATCATCGTCGCGTCTGGCGCCAGGAAGTAGAGCTCCTTGCCATCGGCCCGCCAACGCGGCGCCGTGCCGCCCGCGGTCGACACCTGCGATTTGCTACCCGCGTCGGGAAACGACTGCACCACCACCTCGAAGCGACCCGATTCGTTGGTCTGATACGCCACCCTGCGCCCGTCCGGCGAGAACTGCGCGAGCACTTCGTCCGCGGGCGTGTTCAAAACGACCCGGGGCGTGCGTTGCGGGCTGGTCATGTCCAGCGTCCAGAGATCGCGGCCGGTCGTCGGGTGCACCTCGTAGTACAACAACCACCGCCCGTCTCGCGACCAATCCTGCGTCGCCTTGTTGCCGGGCGACTTCATCAAGTGTTCCACTCCGCCTGACCCGTTCGACGGCGTCAGGTACAGGTCGATGACGCCGGTTCCGTTGGACGCGAAGGCGATCTGCCTCTCGTCTGGCGACCAGACGGGATTCATTTCGTCGGCCGCCTCGAAGGTCAGGCGCGTCATCCCGCCGCGCGGGACCAAATCATTGACTATTAGTTGTCATATATGACAACGTTCTCTCCTGAGCTCGACCGACGCGCGACATGACGATGACGCCACGGACACGACCCGTTTCCTGGGTCAGCGCTGCCTTGAAAGACTTTCAGGCGGTCCCGGACGGGGCCAGGTCAATCTGCCTGGCGGCGCTGACGATTGCTGCCGAGGGCGGCAAGGCCGACATCGTCAAGCCGATGCGCGGCCTGGGGTCCGGCGTGTTCGAGATCGCACTGCCCTTCCGCGGGAATGCGTTCCGCGTCGTCTATGCGGTGCACATCGCCGATGAGATCTGGGTCGTCCATGCATTCCAGAAGAAATCGACGCAGGGCATCAAGACGCCTACGCGCGAGGTCGATCTGATCAAAGACCGATTGAAACGGCTGAAGGAGATGCTGCGATGAAACGGGAGACGTTGGACGTCGTGCGAGGGAGCGGAAATGTATTCCGCGATCTCGGGCACAAGAATGCCGATGTGCTGCAGTTCAAGGCGATTCTTGCCGCCGAGATCATCAAGGCGCTCGACCGAGACGGCCTGAGCGTGCGTGCCGCGCACGGCCGCACTGGGATTGCGGCCGCCGACTTCTCGCGCATCCGTAACGCGGACCTGGGACGGTTCACGGTCGACCGGCTGATGTCGATCATCAACCGGCTCGGCTCGCGCGTCGAGGTGAAGGTCCGGGTGCGGCGCACCGATACCACCAGGTCAGCCGCCTCCGCATCGACGTTCGCGGTCTGAATCAGCTCAATTCGTACGACGGCTGGTCACGGGACGGCGGTCGACTCGGTCCCGCTCAACCCCGCGGTTGGTCGCCCAGCCCGGATAGATAAACACTGCGCGACCAGGCAGGAACTATCTTCCGGGCAGGCGGCCACGCCGGTGGCCCGCTCAGTCACTTCAGACGAAGCTGGTCGCCCACTCCGCGAACCGGACCCAGCAGCGTGAACACAACCAGGTCGAACATGGGCACGATGAGGAACGAGAGAGGATCTCCCGTGGTGTCGTCACCCTTTTGGCCTGCTCGGCCCCGAAAGGGATCGCACCGCTGCCGGTCAATTCGCCCCTGCGCGACCTATGCGGCGTTGAACCCCGCGCGACGCGACGTGCTCGCCGCTGATCTGGCTGCCACGACGCAGGCCCGCACGCCCTTGGCGCCCGTGCCGACACCCGCGACACGGGCGCCGTCGGCACCTCCACTGGCGGCTACTGCATCGGCAGCTTCGCCTTCAGCTCTTCCAGCCAGTTGAGGACGACGACCATCGTCGGCGCCTCCTCGGCGGCCGCGCCCTTGATCATCAGGAACTGCTGGCCGTCTGGGGAGACGTCGTAACCGCGAGCGGCCCCGTTGTAATACCGCGTCGCGAACAGCGTGGTCGCGGTGCCGGCGCTGAAGGTCGGCGTCGTCTGGATCGGGACGCGGGTCATCGCTCCGGCGCGATCGAGATAGAACAGCTCGGTGCCGTTCCGTGCCCACAGCGGGCGGGTGCCGCCGCTCGTCGAGATCGTCCAGTTGCCGGCGTCCACATTCGGGAACGGCCGCACGTAGATCTCGTCGCGACCCGACGCGGTCGACTGATACGCCAGCCAGCGCCCGTCGGGCGAGATCTCGCCGTTGGGCTCGTTGAACGGCCTCTGCAGCAGGGGCTCGGTCTGGCCTGGGGCGGTCCCCGGCGGCGGCGAAGGGCTGGCCCCGAGCGAGGTCGAAGGGCTCGCACTGAGCGGAGTCGAAGGGCCTGCCCTGAGCGAAGTCGAGGGGTCCAGGCGCAGGACCCGCAGCTTGAGGGTGCCCCCCGTGGTCTGGTTTTCCCGGACGATCAGCCGCGTGCCGTCGG
>JANORI010000715.1:0-4214 GCA_031415235.1 Acidobacteriota bacterium
ATGGGCGTCTCCATGCCGATCTTCTGCGCCACGAGCTGGTCGATCGACGTGCCCGAGCGGATGTCGGAGCCCTGGGTCTGCTTGGGATGCGCCTGGGTCAGGAACACAGCCGCCGAGCGGAAGTGGTCGCCGCCGATCTCCGGCGCCGTGAATGCCTCGGCGTTGTTCACGTCGGTGTTGCTCACAATCGTGAGGTAGTCGCGGAACGGCTCGAGCGGCGCCATGGCCGACGACGTCAGATCGAAGTTCGACCCCACGCCGGCGGGCGCCCATAGATGCTGCTTGGCGCCGAAGGCGGTGCTGCCGGCTGAGCCGTGCACCATCTCCATGGCGATCAGCCGCTTCTTGGCGGGCAGAGCCTTGGCCAGGGCCGTGCCTGCAGGCAGCATCACGTCGAGCAGCGGCAGGGCGATGGCGGCACCCATGCCCTTCAGCATCGTCCGGCGGTGCAGGTGGCGCTTCGTCAACACGGGCATGTCTGGCTCCTGGGGTCGGGCAATGGCGAAGTACGGCAACTAGCGCGCAGCGACAGTGGCCGGTTCGGCCGCCGGCTGCATGTTCATCTGGAACGCTGGGCTCGACGCGACGCCGAGCACGAACGACGACATCTTGAAGTTCTGCGTCTCCGCCTCGCGCACGATGCGGCGGATGGTCGGCATGTCCTCGGGCACCACGCGGCGGCCCAGGGCGTAGGTCATGAAGCTCTCGGTGAAGCTCAGCAGGAACGCCGTCTTGTTCTTGAGGAGCGCCGCCTTCAGGCCGGCCGGCCCACGCATCTCGGTGCCGTCATAGAGCACGCCGTCCGAATCGACGGGGTTGCCGTTGTCCTTGATTCGGTACTTGCCGGTGACGTCGAAATTCTCGAGCGTCAGGCCGAGCGGGTCGATGACTCGGTGGCACGACATGCACGCAGGGTTCTTGCGGTGCTGCTCCATGCGCTCGCGCACGGTCAGGACCTTCGCCCCGGCGGCCCCGCCCGTTTCCTCGAGCGCCGGCACGTTGGGCGGCGGCGCCGGCGGCGGCGAGCCGAGCATCACTTCCATCACCCACTTGCCGCGCATCACCGGGGACGTGCGATCCGCGACCGACGTCTGCACCAGCACGCTGCCGTGGCCCAGGATGCCGCGGCGGTACTCGGGCACCGTCACCCGCACGAAGTCAGTCCCGGTGACGTTCGGGATGCCGTAGTGTCGAGCCAGTCGCTCGTTCACGAACGTGTAATCGGCGGTGATGAGATCCAGCAGGCTGCGATCCTCGCGCACCAGGCTGTCGAAGAACAGCTCCGTCTCACGCATCATGGCGCGGCCGAGCGTGCGGTCGAAGTAGGGATAGAGCAGCGCATCGGGCAGGATCTCCTCGACGTCGCGCAGGCGCAGCCATTGCGCCGCGAAGCGCGAGGACAGCGCTTCCGAGCGCGGGTCGGCGAGCATGCGCTTCACCTGCTTCTCGAACATCCCTGGCGCCGTCAACCGGCCCAGGCCGGCCAGCTTCACGAGTTCCTCGTCCGGCCCCACGCCCCACATGAAGAACGATAGGCGCGTGGCCAGGTCGAGATCGCGCAGTCGGTACGGCGCACCGGCGCGGCGCGTGGTCGAGGCCACGGGCGCGGACTCGAGCCGGAACAGGAACTGCGGACTCGCGAGCACCGCTTCGAGCGCAGCGGCGATGCCGCCTTCGAAGTCGCCCTGCGACCGACCACTGTCGTAGAAGCCCATGAGGTCGGCAAACTCCACGTCGGACACGGGACGGCGGAACGCTTTGGTGGACACGCGCCGCACGATCTCGGTGGCGCAGTCCTGTTCGTTGCGCGCGGAAGTCGGCCGGCACGTGAACACGGCGCGGCGGCTGTCGGTGTCCGAGATGCCGGTGACGCGCTGCGGGCCGGCAATCGCCAGGTCTTTCAGGTGCGGCAAGGTGGTGATGCCGTAGGCCACGCCGATCTGGGTGTCGGCAAGGGTGTGGTCGATCGGCGCGATGAGGTCGTTGACCGGGCCTTCGAAGCGCTGCATGAACGCCGCGGTGACGCGGTGCGGACCGGCGGAGACCTGGATGTCAGTGGCCTTCAGGATGAGGCTGGTCGAGCCTTCGTACATCTTCGGGTCGATGTCGAGCACAGCCTTGCGCTCGCCGTCCACCGAAATCTCGACCTGCTCGTTCTGCGCCGGGCCGCCAAAGTGGAAGCCGCACGCGTTGCCGTGGAGCTCGACGCGGAACAGGTACTGGCCGTCGGCCGGGAAGGTGCTGACGACCGACACGCCGCCGCGCGTGCCGAAGGGCGCGCCGTCCACGCGCTGCAGCTGCGAGGCCGTCTTGGGCACACGGTAGAGCACCTCGCTGGCCGACGCGTCGGCGTCGCCGAGCGCCAGGGCGGTGACCTTGCCGGCCGCGCGCAGGTAGCTCTCCATCAGCGCCGGCGAGAAGGTCTGCGCGTCGGCGACGTTGTCGAATCCGTGGCTGATGGTGTCGGCCGGCAGCATCGCCGACACGTCGATGTCGAGCGCCAGCAGATCCTTGACCGCGCGGCCGTACTCCGCGCGATTCAACCGCAGGAACGAGCGCGAGCCGGGATTGGGGCTGGGGGCGGCCGCAGCGTCGATACGCGCGTAAAAAGGGCAGGCCAGGTCGGCGAGGCCGGCCCCCTCAGGGCGCTTGGCCCCGGCCGGCGGCATCATGCCCGTGCGCAGCTTGCGAATCATCTTCTCGGCCAGCGCCACGTCGTCGAGCAGGGTCGACGAGTCGAAGCCGGCGAGCGACAGACCGCCCGCCTTGCCGCGCTCGCTGTGGCAGGTGGCGCAGTAGGTCTTCACGGTGCCGGTGTGGGCGGCGGCGGCCGGCGCGACCGGCGTCGACGCGGTGCCGGCACGCACGGCCCGCGCGGCCGATATGGCCGGCGGCACGGTGGCCGCCGGCGCCGGAGCCGCCGCTGGCGCCGATTGCGGGACACGCGGCGCGGCCGGCCGCGTTTGCACAACCGCGACGCACGCCATCACCGTCGCCGCAATCGCGGCAAGAACAGACCGCTGCATGGGAAGCAACTCCGCCTGGACCAGCGTCCGCCCGTCGGGGCCGAACCGGGCTCTATCTGGTGGCATTTTACACGGCAAACACGCGTGTTTTTCGTGACATCGCGAGACGTACCCGCCATTCCAGCGCGCGGCTCTTCGAGTCGCTGGCCACCACCACCATCAGCCGCCGCCTGGCTCCACGGCACCGCCGCGGATACACTACGTCGGCCCGCCATCGCCGGACGTGCCGTCCGGCCGCGCGGATTGGGAGGTTGCAATGCGACGAATGCTGCTGGGAGTGGCCGTGCTCGGTCTTGGAGTGACGGGAGCTTCGACCACGGTGAATACGCAGACGCCACCGCCGCTGGGTTTCTTCATCACGAGCGTTGGCTCGGGCAACGGCGCCAACCTCGGAGGCCTGGCGGGCGCCGATGCCCACTGCCAGGCGCTCGCGAAAGCCGCTGGGGCGGGCAACCGCACGTGGCGCGCGTACCTGAGCGCGGCTCCGTCCAGCGGTCAGGCGGCGGTGCACGCGAAGGATCGCATCGGCGCGGGCCCCTGGTATAACGCCAAGGGCGTGATGGTGGCGCAGAACATGGCCGACCTGCACGGCGACAACAACAAGCTCGGCAAGGAGCACTCGCTCACCGAGAAGGGCGCGGCGTGGAACGGCCGCGGCGACACACCGAACACCCACGACATCCTGACCGGATCGAATCTCGATGGCACGCTCGCCACCGGCGCGCCGGACACCACGTGCGGCAACTGGACCAGCGTGGCCGGCGACGGCAGCGCACTGGTCGGCCACCACGACCGGCAGGGCGGCGGCGCGAACCCGACCTCGTGGAACTCCGCGCACCCGTCGAAGGGCTGCAGCCAGCCGAACCTCGTGGCCACCGGCGGCGCGGGCGCGTTCTACTGCTTCGCGGCCAAGTAGGGGGCATGCGTACAACTGCGACGTTGCTCGGCAGCGCGCTCCTGCTCGCGGCCGCCGCCGCGCCCGCGAGCGCGCAACTGCTGGCGGCCAAGGACGGCCCGGTCGTCTACGGCCACCACCACCTCACGGTCACGAGCGTCGAGACCCACAAGAAATTCTGGGTCGACACACTCGGCGGCACCGCCGCCACACTCGGCACCACGGCAGCGGCGAGGTTCACGAACGTCATCGTGCTGCTTCGGCAGGGCACGCCCGCCGGCGGCAGCAAGGGC
>JANORI010000716.1:0-7771 GCA_031415235.1 Acidobacteriota bacterium
GCCTGGTACCGCGAGCACGTCGAGTTCCCGTTCTTCATGCAGTACCTGAAGGACAAGACACTCGATCCGGTCGCCGTGGCCACCATCTTCGAGACCGGCACCAATCGCTGGCGCACGTTCGCGGTATGGCCGCCGGCCGGCACCACGCAGACGATGTATCTGCAGGCGCGCGGCGGGCTCACCGCGACCGCCCCGGCCGACGCCGAGGCGTTTGACCAGTACCTGAGCGATCCCAACAAGCCCGTGCCCTACGTGGGCCACGTGCAGATGGGCATGCAGCGCGACTACATGACCGAAGACCAGCGCTTCGCGGCCACGCGGCCCGACGTGATCGTCTATCAGACACCGGTGCTCGAGGACGACCTGACGGTGCTTGGGCCCATCGGCGTCGACTTGCACGTGTCCACGTCAGGCACCGACTCGGACTTCGTGGTGAAGGTGATTGACGTCTTCCCGAGCGACTACCCGACGCCAGACTGGAAGGGCCCGCAACCGGAACCCGCCAACCGGGTGCGCATGGGCGGCTATCAGCAGCTCGTGCGGGGCGAGCCGTTCCGCGGCAAGTTCCGTCACAGCTTCGAGAAGCCCGTGCCGTTTGTGGCCAACCAACCCGACCGCATCCGCTTCGAGCTGCCGGATGTGGCGCACACGTTCCGGCGTGGCCACCGGCTGATGGTGCAGATCCAGAGCTCGTGGTTCCCGCTCGTGGACCGCAATCCACAGGTGTTCGGCGACATCCCGAAAACCCGGCCTGAGGACTTCCAGATCGCCACCCAACGTGTCTATCGCAGCCAGGCGCGCGCGTCGGCGATTACGCTGCACGTCGAGCGCCCATAGCCCCGTTTTCGCCCCAGAAGGACCACACGATGTCATCGACCACAGTTCGCCACGTTGCCCTGACCCTGCTCGCTGCCGGGATTCCCTTCCTCGCGTTGGCGCAGCCGGCGCCCCAAGCCACTGCGGCTACCGGCGTCGCGCGCCTGGCGCCCGCCGGCCTGCCCGCAGCCGATCGTCCGTTCGGCACGTTGCGCGACCAGGCGGCGATGCAGCAGGCGTGGCTGAAGGCGCGGCTCGACACCTTTCTGCCGGCGCTCATGCGCAAGCACGGCATCGACATGTGGGTCGTGCCGATGCGGGAGTACAACGAGGACCCGCTGTTCTCGTCGATCACCTCGGCCGACACCTTCTTCGCCCGTCGCCGGACGATCTACGTGTTCTTCGACCGGTGCGCCGCCGCTGGCACGCCCGTGTCGGCCAGCTGCATCGAGCGCATCGCGCTCGGCGGGTCGTCGCAAGGCGGCGTGTTCGACGCGCGCACCTCGACCAAGGCGGTCACGGCTGCGGTGGGCGGGCGGCAGGCCGAGCTCTGGGGTGACGAGCAGTGGCAGGCGCTCGAGGACGTGGTCGAAGAACGCAAGCCACGTGTCATCGGCATCGACCGCTCCAAGACGTTCGCCTTTACCGACGGGCTGTCGAGCGGCGAGCTGCAGGGCATGAGCGAGGCGCTCGGCGCCGCGTGGACAGCGAAGTTCAAAGACGCGGAAGGCTTGCCGCTCGAGCTCATCGCGTCGCGCCTGCCGGAGGAAGAGGCGTTCTACGAGAAGATGACCACACTTGTCTGGCAGATGTCGCAGACGATGTTCTCGGACAAGGTGATCGTGCCTGGTAAGACTCGCACGAGCGATCTGGTGTGGTGGTGGCGTCAGCGTACCAACGATCAGGGACTTGGCACGTGGTTTCAGCCGAGCATCGAAGTGCAGCGACGCGGTGCAACGGCCAAGGAACTCGGTGCCGATCCGATCATCGAGCCCGGCGATGTGCTTCACAGCGACCTGGGGATCACCGTGGCACGACTCAACACCGACACCCAGCACTTGGCCTACGTGCTCGAGCCCGGCGAAACCGAGGCGCCGGCGGGCCTTGCAAAGGCGCTCGCGAACGCCAACGTCATGCAAGACATCTCGATGGAGGAAGTGCGTCCCGGACGCACCGGCAACGAGGTGCTGGCGTCGGTGCTGGCGCGGATGAAGGCCAAGGGCATCGACGGCACGATGTACACGCATCCCATCGGCATGCACGGCCACGGCGCTGGTCCGCTCATTGGCCTGTGGGACTATCAAGACGGCGTGCCCGGGCGCGGCGACGCAAGGGTCGTGCCTTCGATGTGGTTCTCGATCGAGCTGCAGGCCACGACGCCGGTGCCGGAATGGGGCGGTCAGCCCGTGCGGATGGCCCAGGAAGAAGACATGATCATCGGCGCCGACGGCAGAGCCCGGTGGGCGCTCAAACGGCAGGACAAGCTGTTCCTGGTGAAGGGCGCGCGCTGACGGCGCTCGTCGCTCAGGGCGCCGGCGTGCGCCGCAGCACGACCTCGGCCAGCAGTTCGCCGCGCTTGCCTGGCCTGAGGGCGAAGTCGAGTGGCTGATAGCCGCGTCCGCCGTCGCCGTGGAGCTTGTCCACGAACCACGTCTCGCTCGCCACCCTGAGGGATGGACGCTGGACGGCGTCGACGATTTCGCCGCTCGTGACGGTGTTCTCCTGGCGGTTCTTGCAGTTGTAGAACCCCATCATGCCGCCCGCGTAGCGCACCAGGCCCACCAGTTCGCCGTCGGTGGAGCTGAGGCGGAGTTGCGACGGGTCGTCCACTTCGTATTCGCGTGGATCGGGCCACGCGCCCTGGATCGGCTTGGCCATCAACACGCTTACCCGGGTGTTGGCGGCCCACATCCCCTGGATGCGGTGGCCCTGGCTGGCCAGCGCGTCGACCGACTTCTGCAACGACGGCGCGTTGCCGGCAAACACGAGCTGGTAGACCGACGGAGGCGTGGCGGCGGTCTTCTCCGCCATGAAGACGATCTCGCTGGTGTCGGCCCCAGCCGGCTCAGGACGCGCGACGAGATGCGATACGAGGAAGCCCGCGGCGGCGCTCTGCTCCAGCATCTGCCACTGGTCGCGCTGACCGCGACTGCGGACCACGCGGTACTCGGGCGGCGGCCCGTCCACCTTGGTCATCACCGCCACTGGCGTGTAGACGTTGGGCCTGCCCCACACCGGCACGGTGATCGTGAGGCCGCATACCCGGAAGCCCGTGGCGGCCATCTTGTTCACGGCGTCCTGGAAGTCGTCGATCGGCCCTGCTCTGGCGACCACGACCTCGATGGCCGGCGCCGGCAGCGGCGGGCCGACCGGCCTGGTCAGGATGACGGCGACGTTGTTCGGAAGCAAGGGCGCCACGGGCCGGGCCACGGCGGCGCAGGTGTAGCCCTCTTTGGCCGCGCGCTGCAGATCGATTTCGACCTTCAGCGGCGCCTCCACCACCAGGCGGACCGTGGACGACGGGCGCTGCGCCTGCGGCAAGGCCGGCACCAGAGCGACTGCAGCGGCGAGGACGGCCAGATGGGTCGGGCGCATTGCGAGCCGGCGTGTATGTTACGCCGGAACGTCCCCTGCTAGACGCGCTCGAACACGGCCGTGTCGCGGTTCTTCCGCACTTCATCCCAGCGGAAGTGCTGGCCGTTCATGGCCACGTAGACACCCGGCGGCAGCACGTGCGCGAAGCTGAGCGCGCTGCCCAGGTTGAAGAGACCATCGGAACTGCCGAACGCGTAGGGAATCATCGCGCCGGTGAGCACGACCGTCTTGGTCGCGAGCCCGGCGAAGGCGATGGCCCGCGCCGTGTCGACCATCGTGTCGGTGCCGTGGGTGACCACGATGCGGTCTTCCTCGCACAGCCGGCACTGCTCCACCACGAGCGCGCGATCGGCCTCGGTCATGTCGAGGCTGTCGATCATCATGAGCGTATCGATCGACACGGGCACGCGCGAGCGGCCCTTGGCCAGCATCTCCTGCACGTGCGTGTCCTTGAAGAACAGCCGCCCGCGCAGCTCGTCGTATTCCTTGTCGAAGGTGCCGCCGGTGACGAGGATGCGGATCATGGCCGGCCAGATGATTGCACAAAGTGCCTGCGCTGCCGCTTCGACGCGGCGATTGCGGCGCAAGACCAGGTGGACGAGGCTCTCTGGCGGTGAGGGTCGCCGTCGACACCAATCGCTACGTCGACCTCTGCCGTGGGCTGCCGGGCACGGTTGCCTTGCTCGAAGAGGCCGATACCGTGATCTTTCCGTTCGTCGCGATCGGCGACCACTTGCCGCAGATCGCTCGCGTCTGACCCGTGGAATAATCTGCGGCCATGTATGCCATCGCCATTGTCCGCTATCGCCGGCCGATTGAGGAAGTCATCGCGGCCACCGAACCGCACCGCGCCTACCTGCGCCAGTTGAAGGCCGAGGGCAAGCTGATTGCCGCTGGCCCGATGGATCCGCGCTACGGCGGCATCTTCCTGCTGAAGGTGTCGGACGAGAACCCGCAGCGTGAACTCGACGCGATCCGCGACGGCGACCCGTTCCATCAGCAACACATCGCGCAGTACGAGCTGATGTGCTGGAACGTGGTGGCCGGCCGGGACGACCTCGACCGGATCACGACACCCGGCGCCTGAGGCACAAACGCGTTCATCCGGCGGAGGGCACCGTGCGAAGGAACGCGAGCACGTCCAACGCGAGCCGATCCGTATGCGTCGCAAGCAAACCGTGCGACGCGCCGTCGTACTCGATCAGCCGGCTTCCTCGAATGCCTGCCGCAGCCGCGCGGAGGTGTCGATCGGCACGGTCTTGTCGCCGGTGCCGTGAATGATCAGCGCGGGCACGGTGAACGACGCCAGGTCGGGCCGGAAGTCAGTCGTGGCGAACGCGTCCGCGCAGTCGAGTGTGGCCTTGAGGCTGGCCTGCATTGCCACGGTGCAAGACCAAGCGATCACCTCGTCGCTCACCGGTTGCGCCACCAGGCCCACGCCGTAGAAGTCCTTGAAGACGCCCGTCCAGAACCTGGCGCGGTCGGCCTGCATGCCCTGCGCCAGGGACTCGAACGTCGTGGCGTCCTTGGCTTCGACCGTCTCAATCACGGACGCGAGATCGTCGGCCAGGGTGTCGGAGTCATGCCCGTCCCATGGTGAGACGCTACGGGCATGTCGCCGACACCATCGCGATCGTCGTCACCACCAGCGTGGGCAGGTTCGCGTTGTCGAAGCGCGTGCCGGTGGCGCCCGGCGGCGCCGTCGCACCGGCCAGCGGCGCCGTGGTCATCGGCGCGGTGGTCGCACCGGTCACCCGCACCGCGTGATTGACGTGCGCGGCGAGATCCGTCGCGGTGCCTTCGGTGCGCAGCACGTACATCTTCCGGCCGGGCATCTGCCCGCCCGAGGCCGTGGCTCCACTCGAGGCGCTGCCCAGAGCGGGCCCGGGGCGACGGCCGGCGACGGCCGATCCGTGAGCACGGAGGGCGCGCCGAAACCGTGCGGGTCCATTCGGTGGGACCGGAAGACTCGATGTCGCGGTCGCTCGGCCGCTACGTGGCGCGCGTGGCCGCCCTTTACGTGCCGTCGCACCGCATCCGCCTCATGACGCGTGAAGATCGCTTCGGCCGCGGACCCGACTACTCGTCGTTCACGCGTAGGGCTTCCCCGCCGTGGTGTTCCGCGAGGCCAACGAGAACTTCGCCAAGCAGCACACCGCCGCCGACATGCTCGAGGGCGTCGACTTCGCGTATCTCGCCCAGAACGCCCGCGTGTACGCGGCCGCGGCCGCGGCGCGGGCCTTGGCGCCGCCGGCGCCGAAGGTCACGAACGAGACCGGCCAGAACCTGCTCACGCGCGGCCCGTCGGGCTACGACGCGCAGTTGCGGTGGCACGTCGTGCCCGGCGCGGTGGGCTACCGCATCTCGTGGCGCGACACCAGGAGCAACGACCGGCAGCACCGGCAGACGGTGGGGAAGGTCATCGAGTTCGTGCTGCCGCAGGTGTCAATCGACGACTTCGTGTTCGGCGTGACGGCCGTGGCGGCCGATGGGCACGAGAGCCTCACGAGCGCGTACGTGTCGCCGATGCGGCAGAGCGCCGATGTGAAGGTGGTGAAAGAGTACGAACTCGGGGTCAGCGGAAGAACGCGGCGAGGGCCAGCGCGAAGCCCGGCAACAGCGGCGTCGCCAGGGTGTCGTCGGATTCGGCCGTGAGTTCGGCGACGCGCGGGAACGAGCCGTCGGCGGCTCGCCGGAAGACCTTGACGAGGTCGAGCTCAGGATCGACGAGCCAATACTCGCGCACGCCGGTGCGCTCGAAGAGACGGTATTTGACCTTCTCGTCCACGCGCCGCGTTCCCGGCGAGAGAATCTCGACGACCATGGCCGGAGCGCCGCGCACGTGCTTGTCGGTGACGATGTCGGCTTGATCGCCAGCCACGAACAGCACATCGGGCTCAACGATGTCGAAGTGCGTGAACACGACATCGAACGGCGCGACGAACACTTCGCCCGCCGCCGGGTGCTGCTCGACGTGTCGTGCCAGCGCCACGGACAGTCTCAGTACCAGCCGCTGGTGCCGCGTGTTCGGACTGGGCGTCACGTAGTGCTCCCCGTCGATGAGCTCGTGCCGTCGCCCATCGTCGGGGAACAACAGGAAGTCGTCGTAGGTGAGCCGCGTGTCGGGCTGCTCCGCTGGCTGCATCGTGTCGTCCCCGCCCATGAGGGCATGCTAACACCGGCCACACACGGCGCTGTGCGAACCGCGTGCCGCGACGATTCCGGCCAGAATCAGGCGCTCGGCCGGGGTGTCGTCGCAGTCTCTGCGCACGGGGGCGCCTCGCGACCTGGCACAATCCGCGTCAGCAGGTCCGGCCGGCGTGGCCTCGCGCGTTAACGGAACAGCGACTTGGCGAGCGTGGCGTGCACGCCTTTGGTGGCGTCGACGGCCTGCGTCACGTGCAGGTCGGCCGCGAGCGAGCAGAGCATGTAGGCATCCTCGGCTGACATCTTCTTCTCGGTCACCAGGAAATCCACCAGTTCGCGCACGGCCAGGCGCGTGGCCTCGTCGAGATCCTCGTGGAGGCCCATACTGATGTAGTGCGTGGGCGTCTCGGCGCGCGGCCAGCGCAGGCGCCGGCCCTTGTGCACGCGCACCTCGAAGGTGCCGCGCAGCGACGTCTCGAGCGCCGTGCCGGTCACCTCGCCATGCCCCTGCGCGGCGTGGCCGTCGCCCACCGACAACAACCCGCCGGGCATGTGCACGGGCAGATAGAGCGTAGATCCCGCCACGAGATCCTTGTTGTCGAGATTGCCGCCGTGCCAGCCGGGCGGCCGGCTCGAGATGCGACCGCTGAGCGGCGGCGGCGCCACGCCGATCGAGCCGAAGAAGGGCGCAAGGGGCACCGTCACGCCTGGCGCGAAGGCCACGCTCGTGGCGCCCGCCGGCCAGCGGAACAACCTGGCCTTGGCATAGGGGAAGTCATCCGGCAGCACGCCGCCGCCCGGACTGAACGCGTTGACGCCGAAGTCGTGCAGGAAGTCGATGGCGAGCACGCGCACCTCGAGCGTGTCGCCGGGCTCGGCGCCCGTGACGAAGATCGGCCCGGTCATGGGATGCGGTCCGGGGCCGCGTTCGGTCACGGCCTGTTCCACCGCCTTCAACGACGCGGGGATTTCGGCGTCGGCAACGCCCACGAGCCGGAGCCGCGCCAGGCCGCCCGCGACCATCGTCTCGACGCGCACGCGCTCGCCCGGCGCCATCCGCAGCACCGCCGGCACCTTCGCGTCGTAATAGCCCCAGTGCACGACGGCGGGGGTCAGCACCAATTCGTGCAGGCGCGGGGCCTGGGCGCCGAGCACCGTCAGGCCGAGCACCACGATGGACATCCATGTCACGAACGGTCGCCTCATTGCTGCC
>JANORI010000717.1:0-4054 GCA_031415235.1 Acidobacteriota bacterium
ATGTCCCACGGTAGCATGACCCCAGATGGGGACACAACGATGCTGAAGCACTCCTGGATGACGCTCACACCCGCCCTGGCCCTCGTTCTCGCGATGGCCGCCGCGCCGGCCGCCGCACAGACCACGCCACCGGCCCCGCAAAGCGCGCAGCCGGGCGCCCGTACCGCGTCGGTCAACACCGCGCCGCGCGTGGATGCCGCAGCCATGGTGCGTCCCATCGAGATGCACGACAGCGTGTGGATCGAGAACCTGACCATGCTCGAGGTGCGCGACCTCATCAAGACCGGCTCGACCACCGCGCTGATCCTCACGGGCGGCATCGAAGAGAACGGACCCTACCTCACGACCGGCAAGCACAACAACGTGCTCGAGGCCACCGGCGAGTCGATTGCGCGGGCCCTGGGCAAGACGCTCGTGACGCCGATTGTCACGCTCGAGCCCGGCAACAACGCCATCCGCATGCCCGAGCGCGTGAAGGCTGGCAAGTTCGTGATCAACGGCGTGCCGCTCGCGCCGATCGAGAAGACCATCGCGCACGGCAAACGCATGGTCGAGTTCCGTACGCAGGTGACGGTCGCCGCCACCCGGAAGGCGATGGGGCACTAGCATGAGTGTGCCGGTCGACGTCCTTCGCACCCATCTGCGCTACACCACCTGGGCGTCGGCCCGCATTGTCGACGCCGCGTCGAGGCTCACGCACGAGGAGCTCACGCGCGACTTCAAGACCGCCGACACGCACGTGCTCGGTACGCTCGCGCACGTCTATGCGGCCGACCGCGTCTGGCTCGGCCGCATCCAGGGGGCGCCGCCTGCGGTGTTCATCGACCCTGAGGTGGACATCCGTCTGACCGTGCTGCAACACGGCTGGCCCGCGCTGCTCGGCCGGTGGCAGGCCTGGGCGGACGGGCTGCGCGACCCGTCAGCGGGCGCGTCGTACCACGACCTGCAGGGAAACGCGCACTCGACACCGCTGTGGCAGATTGTGCTGCACGTGGTGAACCACGCCACCCACCACCGCGGTCAGGCGTCGGCGATGATCCGCGCGATGGGCCACACGCCGCCGCCGCTTGATCTGATCCGCTACTACCGCGAGGTGGGCAGCTAGTGGCTTAGCGTCCGAGTGAAGTCGACGCCGCCTCTTGCTCGACGACGTCGCGCGTGGTCGTCTCAGATGGTGTCGATGATGTCCCTAACAGCACCGACTGATCGGGCCATCGCGAAGTGCCAGGTGCCGTGCTGTCCATCTGCGTTCACGGCCGCGACCCAGCGTTGCGCGGCCGCCGCCTTGACCTCAGCAAGTTCATCGAAGCCCTTCGTCTCGAGCACGAGGTGCGCCGGAGGTGACGACACCAGGCGGATGATGAAGTCGGGCACGTAGTCGTGCGGCTGGCCGTTGTGCAGATAGGGAATGGCGAAGCCCAGGCCGGCGTTCTTCACGAACGCTGCCACCTTCGGGTGCGTATCGAGGATGAACGCGGCCGACTGTTCCCATACTTTGGTGTCGGCAACGACGTAGTTCAGGTGGCTCTTGAGCACTTCCCGCACGTCTTTGCTCGTCCAGTAGTCCACGTCCGCCGTGGAACCTGGTCCTCGCGACGACTCGAACACCGGCACTTCCGGAGCCTCACCCGCACCAGTGTCGGGCGTGATGGCGGCAGAGATGCGCTCGATAGCCCAGCCGTAGTAGGGCGAGAGATACGCGTCGACCTTCTCGGCCGGGGCGACGGGGATGACCTTGGTGTCGAAGTACCGCTGCACGATCGTCGCGATTTGCGGGAATAGGACGTGAGCTGGTGCCTCGCACTGACCGGATTCGACGTAGCTCTTGGTCAACGCCGCCGCCATTTCGAACACGAGCGCCTGCACCCTGGTGCCCAAACGATAGGGATTCAGCGTCACATCGACGAGGCTCCCGGGGCCGGTCAGTGACGGCCGTCCCGTGTTCGTCGGCAGCGACGCCTTCATCTGCACTGCCGGCGGGATCTTGAGAGGGTCGAGAAACAGAGGCGGGATGCTGCTCCAGTCGACCTTCACACGGTTCCGGATCGCTTGCCGATATCCCTGCACACGCGGGTACTGAATCTCGAGGCGCGCACGGCCGGGCATGGCAAAGACGTGGTGCCGCGGCGCTTTTGGTGCCGGCGCGGTGGTTGGGTTCGCCTTGAAGGGCACCACCTGGAAGGGCACGCCAAAGACCTTGGCGACCTCCTCGGTCATGCGTCCGTCATCGCCAATCTCGTACGTGCGGCGTCGCAGTCCGCGGCCCACGACCTGTTCGCATAGCAGCTGCGACATGAACGGCCGCAGGCCCACGATGTGGGTCACCGTGTTGCAGTCCCATCCCTCGGTGAGCATGCCCACCGACACGATGCACCGCACGTCCCGTCCTGGGGGATGGAGCGGCGCCTTTCGCTTGGTCGCCAGGGCCTCGAATCCCTCAGGGAACACCGGCTGGCCCTGCCGAGTGCGCGGCCACTCCGCGCGGCCGACCGTATCCAGCGTGTGCCGTAACCAGGCGGCTTCGTCAGATTTCGCGTGACCCGTGTCGGTCTCGTGCACGACTTTCGAATCGACGCGGATGGTGTTGATGCGATCGGGTGTGTTGAGGAACGCCGCGATGCGATGCCGCGGCACGCCGTCCGGCGGCGCGTTGTTGGCCAGCCATTCGTAGAGCGCTTTGGCAATCGCTGTGTTGGTGGCCACGGCAATGAACACCGGCGGACGCGGGTCGCCGGCGTTGGCCTCCCAGTCCACGCGAAGTTCGTCCCACAGCCCGGCCAGCATGGCGATCGGGGTATTGGCGTACTTCAGGATCGCTTCGGGCCGTGGCGAGCCGCGCGTGCCGCCGCGCTCCGCGGGTGTGAGCTGCGGCTTGATCCACTTCCAGACGTTGAAGTACCCGGGGATCGCCGCGCCGGTACTGTCGCGGACGGCGAGTTGCGGGATCTTGACGAGTCCGGACTCGATGGCGTCCGTGAGCGAGAAGTCGCTCACCACCCACGGGAACGGTCGATTGGCGTCCTGGCCCACGCGGCCGAGGAAGTACGGCGTCGCTGACAGGTCGATGCAGGCGTTGATGCCGCGGAGCTTGTGGATGCGGTCGAGTCCGTCGACCCACACCGTGGCTTCCTTGTAGAAGTCGTCGGCGTCGTCTTCGTCGCCAATCAGCTCCGCCTCGTTCGGATCCGGCTCCTCGCGGCGAACGCGATAGGCGTGATGCGCTTCGTCGTTGAACACCAGCAGGTTCTTCTTGGCGTCGATCCCGAGCACGCGCCGCACGATCGCCGCATCGCTCTCGACGTATCGCTCCGCCTCGACATAGGCGTGAGTGAGATTACCGTCGCGGTCTGTCTTCTCGTCGATCACGGTCAACATGCGGTTGGCGACCTGGCGCAGGTAGTCGTCTTTGGTCAGGTAGCGCTTGCCGCGCGCGGTCGTCGTCTTCGGCCCGATGTGGATGTGCTCCTTGGTGCGGCGCAGCACACCGGCCTTGCTCACCTTCGCAGAGACTCCGCCCGACTGCACGAGCTGCGGCTCGAACACGTGCCAGTTCGTGACGAGCACGCGCCCCTTCCGCAGGTCTTGCATCAGGTGCTCCGGCACCAGATCGCGCGTGCGATACAGGCTGGCGTCGCCCTCCTGCGGATCGATCTCCCGGAGGCGGCTGCGGATCGTGACGTTGGGACAAACCACCAGCACCGTATCCGAGTAGGCGGCGTTGCTGCGGTCGTGCACCTTGTTCAGGATGCTCCAGGCCGCCAGCATCCCCATCACGGTGGTCTTACCTGACCCCGTCGCCATCTTGCAGGAGTAGCGCCGAAACGCTCGATAGCCGAGGTCCGCCTTCTGCGCGTCGCTCGGCTCGTCCGACGGCAGCTCGATGCCTTGCCGCAGGTCGCGCCGGCCTTCGGTGAGGAAGATGATGGTCTCGGCGGCCTCGCGCTGCGCAAAGAACAGGCGATGCTGGCGCCCGTCGCGCTGCCAGTAGGTGAGCAGCTCGAGTGTGGTTCTGGTGGCGCCGGGATAGCCTGCCTGCCGCCATTCCTTCAGGCGG
>JANORI010000718.1:0-3719 GCA_031415235.1 Acidobacteriota bacterium
GCAGCACGTTGGTCGAGAGCCCGCGCCGTTGGCTGCGCGCCAGCCAGTACACGATAGCCGTGGCGGCGATCGAACCCGCGAAGCTCGCAATCGGCACGGTGGACACCCCGAGCGCGCCCATGTCGAGTCCGGCCGAGATGACCAGCATGGCGCCGAGGGCGGCGCCCGCCGACACCCCCAAGGTGAACGGCGTGGCCAGGGGATTGCGCAGCAAGGCCTGCAGCACCACGCCAGACGCGGCCAGCGAGGCGCCGACCAGCGCCGCCGCGAGCACACGCGGCAGACGGGCGACGAAGAAGATCTGCGCGTCGACGTTGTCGGCCCAGGGAATCGACGTGTCGAACGCGCGCGTCAGGCTGATCGACGTACTGCCCACGGTGGGCGCGAGCACTACTGCCGCGACCGCGCCGGCCGCAAAGAGTGGCAGCACCGTCCACATCCGCCGCCGCACGTGGGTGGTCATCGCACTGAGCGCCTCAGCGGCACCACCGAGAGATGGCCGGTGACTGGGTGTACGTGCACGTCGGCATCCACGTCGTAGAGCGCGCGCACGTGACCCGTCGTGAGCACGTCAGCGGTGGCGCCGGCCGCCTGCACGCGCCCCTCGCGCAGCAGCACCAACTCGCGGCAGATGCCGGAGGCCAGAGTGAGGTCGTGCGTGGAGACCACCACCGTGACGCCGCGCGTCGCGTTGAGGTCCACGAGCAACTGCGCGATGTCGAGTTGCGCGCCGAGGTCGAGTGACGATGTGGGTTCGTCGAGCAGCAGCACGTCGGTGGCCTGGGCGAGGGCCGCGGCAATCACCACGCGCTGCTTCTCGCCCCCGCTGAGGGTGGCGAAGTCGCGATCTTCGAGATGCGCGACGTTGGTCGCGGCCAGCGCGTCGCGTGCCACGGCCAGGTCGGCCGGTCCTTCCACCTCGAACACGCCCAGGTGTGGATGGCGCCCCATGAGCACCATCTCCATCACCGAGTAGTCGAAGGCGAGATGCGTCTCCTGCGGCACCACGGCCATCCGTGCTGCCAACGCGCGCCGGCTGTAACTATGCAGTGGCCGGCCGCCGAGCGTGACCGTGCCGCTCGTGGGGCGACGCATGCCGGCGAGCAGCCGCAGCAGCGTGGTCTTGCCCGAGCCGTTCGGCCCGAGCACGCCGACGAGCGCGCCGGTGCGCACCTCGAGCGAGACGCTCGCCAGCACGGGCCGGCGGGCATCGTAGGCGAAGCCGAGATCAGTGGCGCACAGCAAGGCGAAGGCCCACGTAGGCCGTGCGGCCAAGAGCGGGGTAGCCAAAGACATCCTCGTAGCCGGCGCCAAACGCGTTGGCGACCCGCGCATACGCCGTCACGGACCGGACGAGCGTGACCGCGGCCCCCGTCGTGACCACGACGTGGCCGTCGTTCTCGAAGAGTCCCCCGAAAGTGCCGAAGTTCGGCTCCACGTCGAGTGTCGTGCCGCGCAGCGTGGCCATCGCAAACGCCTGCAGCCGGCGATGCGTCCAGATCATGTCAGCGCTGCCCTGGTGCCGCGGACGCCGCAACAGGCGAGCACCCACCTTGAAGGGCGGCGCGGCCTGGCCGGCCGTGCCGTCGACCGCCAGCACCTCGGTGTCGAGCCACGTGTAGGTGCCGCGCGCGCTGAACGCGGCGGTGGGGCGCCACGCCAGCGCCAGCTCCGCGCCGCGCGCCCGCGCGTTGGCGATGTTGTCGGTCGTGAAGCGGCTCGACGCACTCAGCCGCCCGACCGAGATGATGAGGTCGTCGTAGGTGTTGTGAAACCACGTCGCGTCGGCCTGCACCGAGCCTCCGCGGAAGGTCTGTGTGACGCCAGCCTCCACACTACGGCTCCGTTCGGGCTTCAGGCCGGGGTTGTTGGTGAACGCGATCTCGAATGCGTCGGGCGGACGGATGCCCGTGCCGGCGGCCGCGCGCAGACGGGTCGAGTAGCCGCGGGCTGCGCCGTCAGGCACGACCATCCATACGACCGTCGCCTTGGGATTGAGGGCCGTGATCGTGTCGTCGCCAAACGCCGGACGCGCTGAGAACGCCGAGGGATTGGCCGTGAGCGCCGTGCGTGTGATGCGCTCGGCGCGGGCGCCCGCAGTGACCGCCAGACGGCTGGCGGGCTGCCACCTGGCCTCGGCGAAACCCGCCGCGACGCTGCGTTCCACCGGCACCTCGGCTAGTCCGGCAGTGATGAAGGTGCTGCGGCCGCTTTCCGTGAGCCAGTCGGCGCCGGCGCTGGCAGCAAATCCCGTCGCGACGGCTGCGTCGAACTGCACGCGGCCGTGGGAGCGCCGCGTTTCTCCGCGCGACGTCGAGCGCGACCGGAACTCCAGGTCGAAGTCGGCCGTGTCGGCATCGGCGCGCACTCGCACGCGGCTGGCCGGCCCGCCCAGGGGCTGCACCACGTGCAGGGCGGCCGCGCGTCGCCGCGTGAGACCGCGCGCGACGGGGTCGACACCCCCGAAGTTGCCGGCCGGGTTCGAGCCGAATGGCCCCGGGGACCCGCGCTCCGTCTCCACGAACTGCAGCGAGCCGACCAGGTCGGTGCCGGCGGCGTGCCGCCAGCCGAGGGACCCGTCCAGCTGCGCCACGGCGCCGTCGTCGTTGGTGACCGGCGTGCCATCGGCCGCCTCGCCGGTGAAGCCGGTTTCGCGGTCGTAGGCGCTACTGGCAGCGCCGTACCAGCGTCCGGCGCTGCCGCGCGCCGCTGCGCGCCCGCTGCGAGCCTCGCGCCCGCCCACTTCGCCCGAGGCGAAGACCGTGAGCGGGCCGCCCTTGGTCGTGATGATCTGCACCACGCCACCGATGGCATCCGACCCGTAGAGCGCGCTCTGCGGTCCACGCACCACCTCGATCCGCTCGGCGTTGGCGATCGGCACCTGTGACAGGTCGAGGCCGCCGCCAAACGCGTTGGCGCGGACGCCGTCAACCAGCACGAGTGTGAAGTCGGATTCGCCGCCGCGCGGGAAGGCCGATGTGACCGTGCCCGGACCGCCGTTGCGGGCGATGGCAAAGCCCGGCACCAGCCTCAGTGCATCGCCGAGCGTGGTGGTCTGTCGCGCGAGCAGGTCGGTGCGGGTGATGACGGTGACGCTGTCAGCCACCGACGAGAGCGGCGTCTCGACGTGCGACGCCGTGACGGTGAGTGCCTCGCTCACGGCTCGCACAGCGAGCGTAAGGACGAGGTCGGCAACGCCGGCCTGCACCTGACGTGGCGGGGCGTCCATGCCGGTCGCCCAAGCGCGGATGGTCACGGCGCTGGCCGGAACCTCGAATGCGAAGCGTCCGTCACCGTCGGCGGCGGTGGTCAGCGGAGCCGCGAGCGGACCGCTGACGGCCACCTGCGCGCCGGCCACTGCCTGACCGTCAGGACCGAGCACGCGGCCGCGCAGCACGTCGGCGTTGGCCGTGCCTGCACACACGAGCGTGGCCAGGCACATCGCGCTCAGGGGTCGCAGAAATCGGTGGAATCCGGCGACCCGGAAAGCCGTCGTAAGAGACGCACAGACGTAAGGCATGAAGCCCTCCTTCGGCGTTGTCCGCGCCGATCCGCCCCTGGTGGGGCGAGAGAAGGACGTGGGCCCGTGGAGGAGGTCTCCTGACTTGCGGATCAGCGCGCAACGCCCTCGTCTTCCCCCCGTTGGCGCCGCTTGGCTCCAATCGGCAGTGACGGGCTGGCTCGAAGCCAGCCGGTGGACGTGCGCTCCCCGCTTACAG
>JANORI010000719.1:0-2234 GCA_031415235.1 Acidobacteriota bacterium
CGCGCAGTTCGGCTGGGCACCTGGCCTCATCTGGCTGGTGGCTGGCGTGTGTCTGGCTGGTGCCGTGCACGACTCGATGATTCTCTGGGCGTCCACCAGGCGCGGCGCCAAGTCCATGGCCGATCTCGTGAAGATCGAGATTGGCCCGGTGGCCGGCGCCGTGGGCACCGTGGCCATCCTGTTCACGCTGACTGTCGCGCTGGCGGGCCTTGGCATCATCGTCGTCAACGCCCTGGCCGACAGCGCGTGGGGCACGTTCACGATTGCGATGACCATTCCCATCGGGATGTTCATGGGGCTATGGATGTACGTGTGGCGCAAGGGCCGCATCGCCGAAGCCACGACCATCGGCGTCATCGCGATGCTGGCGGCGGTGGCCGGCGGCGAACCCCTCAACCATCCGGATTCGTGGCTCGGCAGCTTCTTTCACCTCTCGCGCACGCAGCTCGTGATTGCGCTCTGCGTCTACGGCTTCCTGGCCTCGGTGCTGCCGGTGTGGCTGCTGCTCGCACCGCGCGGTTACCTCAGCTCGTTCACGAAGATCGGCACGATTCTGTTGCTCGCCTTCGGCGTGATGGTCGTCAACCCGACCCTGCAGATGCCGGCGCTGACAGAGTTCGCCTCCGGTGGCGGACCGATCATCCCCGGTCCGCTCTTCCCCTTTGCGTTCATCACCATCGCGTGCGGCGCGATCTCGGGCTTCCACGCCCTCATCAGCTCGGGCACCACGTCGAAAATGCTCGACAAGGAAACTGACATCCGGCCCATCGGCTACGGCGCCATGCTGGTCGAGGGCGTGGTCGGCATCATGGCCCTCGTGGCGGCCACGGCGATGCCTCCGGGCGATTACTTCGCCATCAACATGTCGCCGGCGGCCTACGAGCGGCAGTCGTTCCAGGGGGCACCCCTGAAGCACGTCGATTTGGAGCGGATCGAGGCAGCGGTCGGAGAAACGGTGGAAGGCCGGACCGGTGGCGCCGTGTCGCTGGCCGTGGGCATGGCGATGATCTTCAGCGCCCTGCCAGGAATGCAGGGGCTGCTCGCATTTTGGTACCACTTCGCCATCATGTTCGTGGCGCTATTAATCTTGACCACGATCGACTCTGGCACGCGGGTCGGGCGTTTCTTGATACAAGAGGCGCTCGGGAAGATCTATGCCCCCTTCGCGCGGCCCGACTGGATCCCCGGGGCGTTCATCGCCACCGCGTCGTTGGTCGGGGCATGGGGCTACTTCATCTACACCGGCCAGATCGACACGATTTGGCCTATGTTCGGCGTGGCCAACCAGCTGCTCGGCTGCGTCGCCCTGGCCGTGGCCACGACGGTGCTCATCAGCCAAGGTAAGGTGCGCTATACGTGGGTCACCATCGCCCCGTTTCTCTTCCTGGCCGTCAACACGTTCTACGGCGGCTTCCTGAACATCCGCGACAACTACTGGCCGCGGACGATGAGCACGGTACCGGGCGTGAGCACGCAGGGTTACATCCTGTCGATCTGCACCGCCATTCTGATGGTGCTGGCAGTGATCATCCTGGTGTCGGCCGTGGCGAAGTGGTCGAGCCTGCTCTCGAGCGACCGGACGCCGGTGCCCGTCGAGAGCTAGACGAGTCGCCGCTCGACGGACCGCCGAGCGGTCGCACCCGACATCCAGGCTGCAGATGAGCTGGGTCTCCGGCCGGGGTCGTTCAAGCGCCGCCTGGCGAGCGTGGCACAGCTTCGTCCTGCCCCCTGCAGGGCCGGTGCCTTCCGGCCGATAGTTCACATACTGGCGCTTGGCTATGCCTCCCCCGCGGGCCGGGCCGTCCGTATTGTCGTGAGTCTGCCAAGCCAAGGGTCGGAATCCATGCAGAAGCTTCAGTTGTCCCGCCTCGTGTTCACCACTCTGCTCGCCCTCGGCCTCGCGGCCGCCGTCGCCGAGGCGCAGTACCGGGTGCCCGACACGACCACCTCCGTGGGCGAGAAGTATCACGTCGAGGTCTCGTTCAACTTCTGGAGCCCGACGCCGGCCACCATCGTCAACAGCGAAGCGCTGGGCATTCTGGGTACCGACATCAACCTCGTGGACGACCTCGGCATCGAGAAACAGACCATGAAGGATCTGAGAATCGTGCTGCGGCCCGCGAAGAAGCATCGCTTCCGCATCAACTACCTGCCGATGACCTACGCTGCCGAGAGCCAGGTCAAGCGGGAGTTCGTGTTCAACGGCCTGCGCTACCGCGTGGGCCTGCCCGTGG
>JANORI010000720.1:0-2717 GCA_031415235.1 Acidobacteriota bacterium
CCGCACGGCCGGATAGATGCCGAACACCAGACCGATGACGAGCGCTGTGCCGAGCGCGACAAACACCGCGTCAAGCGACACATAGGTCGGCCACCCCGCGTAGGCGCTCACGCCCGCGGCGACCGCGGCGCCAGCCGCCAATCCGGCGACTCCACCGGTCACGGTCATGGCCACGCTCTCGAACACGAACTGAATCAGAATCCACGTCTTGGTGGCCCCCACCGTGCGGCGCAGGCCGATCTCCTGCGTACGCTCCAGCACCGACGCCAGCATGATGTTCATGATGCCGATGCCGCCTACGAGCAACGTCAGCAGTGCGACGCTGCCTACGACCACGTTGAAGATGCGCTGCGTCTCGAGGCGCTGGGCCAGCAGTTCCTGAGGCGCCACGACCTGGAAGTCCCGCGCCCCGTTGTGCAGCAGTTCGAGCGCGCGCTCGGTCAGGGCCTTGACCTCCATCGGATCGACATCCGGAGCTACCTCCAGCCACACCTGGCTCACCGACCGGTGTGGCGATAGCTCGTGATGACCGAAGAGCACGGGCAGCGGCATGACAACGGCGGGGTCGTGGTCTGCGGCGCGCACAGACTGATCGTCGGTCGCCTCGGCCGGCGTCGTGTCGAGCACACCCACCACCGTGAGCCACTTGCCCTCCACGTTCACGGCGTTGCCGATGGGATCATGCGCGCCGAACAGCGCCCGCGACAAGCCGGCGCCGAGCAAGCATACTTGCTGCTCCCCGCCATCGAGTGGCGTCAGCAAGCGCCCACGCGCGGCCACGAGCTGGCGCAGTGCCAGGTAGTCGGCAGTCACCCCGAAGAGGCCGGCATCGCGGGCGCCGGCAGGTCCGCTCACGCGCCCTTGACGCTCTACGACGGCGGCGGCGCGCACCACGGCCGGCAGCAGGTGGGGCAGGCGTGCCGCGTCCCCCACGTGCAAACCGCCGCCACGACCGTCCTGCACGTGCTGGTCCCGGACGACGAGATTGCGCGGACCCAGCCGATCGACCTGCCGAAGCGCTGCCCGCCGTCCGCCTTCGCTCACCGACAGCATGGCGATGAAGGCCGCCACGCCAATCACGATTCCGAGCACGCTCAGCGCCGTGCGCAGCCGGAAGCGCCACATCGCGTCCATGCTGACCGGCAGCAGCTCCGACAGCGCACCGACGCTCGGCAGGCGTGTCATGGGTCAGCGACGCGAGGGAACAGGCGCCACGTCGCTGGTCTGGCTTGCGGCTGGGGGCACGTCGGTCAGTCGGACACGATCGCCCGGCACGACCCCCGCGAGCACTTCGACGTGCGTGCCGTCTGACAGGCCGAGGTCGAGTCGCCGGGTGTCCACGCCGCCGGGGCGGACGACGTGCGCCACTCTGTGGCCGTCGCGCTCGAACACCGCCGTGATTGGCAGCAGCGTTGCGGCCTTCCGCGCCGCAACTCTGATTTCGACGCGTGCGGTCATGTCCGGGCGCAGCGGCAGAGGCGACGCAGGCACGGCGACCCGCACCTCGTAGCGCTTGTCATCGTAGGGCCGGTCGATCGGGCTGCGGGCCAGGGTCCCCACGAGATCCACGGCGCCCTCCAGCACCTGATCGGGAAACGCGTCGAGGCGGATGCCAACGGGCAGGCCCACGACTACCTGGTGCACGTCCACTTCGCGCACTGACGTTTCCACCACCATCCGATCGATCTCGGGTATCGTGATCAGCCCCTGGCTGGGCGTCACCCGGTCGCCGACGCGCACGCGCCGCCTCGGACTGACACTGAAGTTCTCTTCGTAAACCACCAGCCCGGCGGCATCCGCATAAATCGCACACTCGCCGATGGCCTCGCGCAACGCCGTCACCTGCTCTTCGAGATCACGCAGCCGGTCGGCGGCGAAGCGCTGCCGCGCTGCCTGCTGCGCCGCCTGCACCTGGGCCTTCTGCCGGTTCTGTGGCTGCACCTGGGTGCGAAGCGTGTCCAGCCGCCGCGCCGCCAGCCGCGCCGTGGCCTCGCGCTGCTCGGCGTCGAGCACGGCCCGGTCGAGTTCGTCCCGCGTGATGAATCCCGAGGCCAGCAGCGGCGTCAGTTCGGTCACCTCGCGCCGCGCCCGCTCCAGCTGCCGCTCGGCGAGCTTCAGCGCCATGGCCGCTTCTTCGCTGTCGATCGAGTCTTCGTCGCCTTCGCTCGCCCGCACCGCCGCCTGCAGTTCGCCCAGCTGGTCGTCGATCACGCGCAGCTCGAACCGCGACTGCGCGAGCGCCTGCTCGGTGCGTTCCAGCTCGCGGGTCAGCGGCGTGGGGTCGAGGCGCGCCACCAGGTCACCCTGCTGCACCTGCAAGCCTTCGGGGGCGAGGAAGGTCACCTCCACCTCGCGCCCGTCGAGCGGCGAGCGGTAGGTGACCGATCGGTTCGGCCTGAGCGTGCCGCTCTCGATCAGGCGCACGCTCAGCGGTCCAGCGGCGACCGCGACCTCGTCGGGTTGCCGGGCAGGCGTGGCCGGGCGCAGCCACCAGGTCGCCGCCGCCGCGGCGGCGACGAGCAACGCGACGAGCCGGACCTTCGAGGCGGGGGCCATGGCGACCTGGTCGTGCCGTCTACGGAAACGCGGTGTCTGGATTGAGCGTGCCGGTCGCGACCAGCACTGCGAGCCGCGAGAGCGTCACCTGGCCATCGGCGGCAATGGCCTGGCTCTCGGCGCCGAGCAGACTGGCCTCCGCGCTCACGACGTCCAGGTTG
>JANORI010000721.1:0-1963 GCA_031415235.1 Acidobacteriota bacterium
GCACCAGCGTCATCGTGTCGTTGCCGAAAATGTCGATGACCTTTACCGCGACCGTATAGCGCCCCGGTTTTGTATATGTATGGGGCGCAGAGGTCAGTTCGAGCTTGCGGTCTTGCCGCGTGCGGAAGCTCTGCCACTCGTTCTCGAAGATGTAGGCGCCGGTCCAGCGGTCCTCGAACTCGGTGGCGGGGATATGCAGCTCGCGCTGGGCCGGTTCCTGGCCGGGAAGATGCCCCTGCACGGTGACGCCCGCGCCCTTCGGCACCTGGATGATCTCTTTGCGGCTCTCGTAGTTGAAGTCCACGGCCCAGTAGTCCACCCAGTCGGTCCAGCGCTTGGTGAGCACCTCGCGACTGATGACGCCCGTCTTGTCCTTGCTGACCTTCACGAGCTGGCCGGCGTCGCACACGACCTCGCTCTTGCCGTCCTTCAGCTCGGCGGCAATCGTGTCGGCGAGGCCCTGGGAGTAGAAGACCGAGAAGTCTGTGAGCTCGACGGCGAGTGAGAGCGGATTCGTGTCGTCGAACCGCGGCGTGACCTCGATGTAGGCCACGTCTTGAAAGCGCACCTGGCCGCGCTCGACCGCGCGTTTGTCGAACACGTCGGGCGGAATCGTCTTTGGCGTGAGGTCGATGCCCTCCTGCTTGGCCTCGTCGAGCACCGCCGGGAAGAGACCCATCTCGAACTCGAACGCCAGCACGTCCACGCGGGTGGCGCCACGCTTGCGGCACTCGGTGATCACTTCCTCCACGAACAGGCGCCCCACGGGCAGGTTGATGGGGCCGACGACCACCAGACGCGCGCCGGTCTTGCCGTGGAAGAAGCCTGGCTCGGCCAACGGTTCAGCGCGATACGCCTTGAGAATGAGATCGCGGAACTCCGTCTCCCGCTGCGCGAGCGCCTGCTCGCGCTTCTTGCCGGTGAGGCGGCCCGACACGTTCAGGTAGACCTGTCGCTCGTAGTGGCCGAGGTTCAGCACCTCGAAAGCGCGAAACGGCTCGTCGTGTGCCTTGCGCTCGCGCTGCACCTGGATGAGCCGCTTGCGCGTGGTGTGGATCGCGAACTTGCCGAGGTCGGTGACAATCCACTTGCGGCCGAGTTTCTCCGCAACTGCAGCCGTCGTGCCGCTGCCGCAGAAGAAATCTGCGACGAGGTCACCCTCGTTGCTGCTAACGCTGATAATCCGTTCCAGCAGTCCCTCGGGCTTCTGGGTGCTGTAGCCAGTCGCCTCCTTGGCCTGGGAGTCGATCGCATTCAGGTCATCCCATATGTCCTGAATGGGTACTCCGGGCATCTCGTCGAGATATCGCTTGAACCTCGGAACAGCACCAGGGCTCGGCTGGATGACTCGGCCGTCGGCGTGGAGCTTCTCCATCCGCTCTCGTGAATAGCGCCAGAATCGCGACACACCGAGAAACTCGTAGTTGGGGTTGCCCTTCCGGGAACCACCAGGTGCGGTCAAGTTGTCGAGTTCGTACCGTCGTCCGGTACCAACGTCAACGTTCCTGTAGTGACCCAGTAGATACTTCTCGTCAGGCCGTCGAAATCGGCCCGCAGGCGGTCGAGCACGATGATGTTCGGCGCGATCACCAGGAAGTTGCGCGACAGGGTCGAGTCTGGCTCGTAGAGCTTGTGGTAGAAGCTCCACGCGATGAGCAGCGACAGCACTTTGGTCTTGCCGGCTCCCGTGGCCATCTTCAGCACGTAGCGGGGCCAGTCCTCGTCGAACATGCCTGAAGACACAGCGCCCGAGGCATCGAAACGCAGCAGGTCGAACTTGTCTCTGGCCCGCCGTACGTCGTGAAGCCAGATCAGCGTCTCCACCGCCTCGCGTTGCGCGAAGTAGTAGCGGAACGGCCGCAGGCTGCCGTCCGCTTGCTCCACGAGATGCTCGGTCTCGAACCACCACTTCAGAAGCGCGATTGACGTCTGTGAGGCGCCCTTGTAGCCCGTCTGGCGCCAC
>JANORI010000722.1:0-2333 GCA_031415235.1 Acidobacteriota bacterium
ATCACGACGCTGGCGCTCGGCGACCCCGGTTCCACCCCCACGGAGGCCACCTACAAGGTGCCCCGTACGCAGTCGCAGATGGAGCACATCGAGGGCGCGCCGGTCGGCACCCGCGGCGGCGTGTCGCTCGTGCACGTCTTCCCCGCCGACGGCGAGTACAGCTTCCGGGTGATGCTGCACGCCATTCCCACGGGCCAGCTGTACGGCAGCATCGTGCGCGGCGAGAAGATCGAAATTTCCCTCAACGGGCAGCGCGCGGCCGTGCTCGACATCGACCACCGGATGAGCGAAGAGGGCGTCAACGGGATGAACCTGCAGTCGCCGAAGGTGCATGTGAAGGCCGGTCCGCAGCGCGTGTCGGCGGCGTTCCTGCGCCAGTTCGAGGCGCCCGTCGATGACATCCTCGCGCCTCAGGACTACACGCTGGCCGATTCGCAGATCGGCAGCGGCTTCGGCATCACGACCCTGCCGCATGTGCGCGACTTCAGCATCAGCGGGCCCTTTAGCGTGACCGGGGTGTCGGATACCGTGAGCCGCCGCCGCGTCTTCTCGTGCCGCCCCACGACGCTGGCGGAAGAAGCGCCGTGCGCCACCGAGATTCTGAAGCGCATGGCGTCGCAGGCCTATCGCGAACCGGCGTCGGCCGACGACGTGCAGACGTTGCTCGGATTCTACGAGCAGGCGCGCACGGGCGCCGATTTCGAAGCCGGCATCCAGGCCGCGCTCGAGGCCCTGCTGGCGAGCCCGCGGTTCGTGTTCCGGCTCGAGCAGCCACCGGCCGCCGCGCGCGTCGGGCAGACGTTCCAGGTGGCCGACCTCGACCTGGCGTCGCGGCTGTCCTTCTTCTTGTGGGGCGCCGGTCCCGACCCAGAGCTTGTGAAGGTGGCGACGGCCAGCGGACTCAAGACCACCGCAGGGCTCGACCAACAGGTGCGGCGCATGCTGGCCGATTCGCGCGCCGAGTCGTTGTCCACGCGCTTTGCCTCGCAGTGGCTGCGGCTGCAGGACGTCGACAAGATCCGGCCCGACGCGCTGTTGTTCCCGTATTGGGATTACACCCTGGCCGAGAATCTGGTGCACGAGACCCAGCTGTTCTTCGCCAGTCTGGTGCGCGAGGACCGCAGCGCCCTCGACCTGCTGCGCGCCGACTACACGTTCGTGAACGAGCGACTGGCGCGCCACTACGGGATCCCGAACGTGATGGGACCGGAGTTCCGGCGCGTGCAGGTGCCCGACGAGCGCCGGGGCATCCTGGGACAGGCCAGCGTGCTGCTGCTGACGTCGGTGGCAGACCGCACGTCGCCCGTGCAACGCGGCAAGTGGGTGATGGAGGTGCTGCTCGGGTCGCCGCCACCAGCGCCGCCGCCGAACGTGCCCGCCCTTGACCAGACCGGCGGGAGCAAGGACGGCAAGAATCTGTCGGTGCGCGAGCGGATGGAGCAGCACCGTGCCAACCCGGCGTGCGTGTCGTGCCACCGGGTGATCGACCCGCTCGGTCTGGCGCTCGAGAATTTCGACGTCACCGGCAAGTGGCGCATCAAGGACAACGAAGTGCCCGTGGACGCCATCGGCGAACTCTACGACGGGACCAAGATGAACGGCCCGGCCGGGCTGCGCGAGGCGCTGCTCAAACACCAGGACGCGTTCCTGCTGAGCTTCACCGAGCGTCTGATGACATATGCCCTCGGGCGTCGCGTGCAGGCCTACGACATGCCCACGGTGCGGCGCGTGATTCGCGACGCCGGCACGCAGGACTACAAGATGTCGGCATTCATTCTCGGCGTCGTGAACTCCTCCGCGTTCCGCATGAGCCGCGTCGAAGGCACGGATACGACGGTCGCTGAACGCTAGATAACGAACGAGTCCCATATGTTCATTACGCAGAAGCACCTCTCGAGACGCACCGCGCTGAAGGGCCTCGGCGTCACCGTGGCGTTGCCGTTCCTCGAGGCAATGGTGCCGGCGCGCACCGCGCTGGCGCAGACAGCGGCCAACAAGGTGCGCCTGGCGGCGATCGAGATGGTGCACGGCTCGGCCGGCAGCACCGCCATCGGCATCCAGAAGCACATGTGGGCGCCGGCGGCCACGGGTCGCGCCTTCGACCTGTCGCCGAGCAGCCTGGCGCCGCTCGAGTCGCTGCGCGATCACCTCACCATCGTGAGCAACACCGACGTGCGCAACGCCGAGGCGTTCGAGTTGCCGGAAATCGGCGGCGACCACTTCCGCTCGAGCGCCGTGTTCCTCACCCAGAGTCATCCCAAGCAGACGCAAGGGTCGGATGTCGTGGCCGGCACGTCGCTCGATCAGTTCTATGCGCAGAAGGTCGGCAACGA